>JBDKTA010000055.1 GCA_039680605.1 Planctomycetaceae bacterium
GCTGATCGGATCCAAAACAAGTGAAAAGACCCTTTGGGGTAGCAGAATGCCGCCATTGCACCGCCATTCCTGCACAAATCGACCGAAAATAATCTGCATAAATCTATAACTGCGGAAGTTGGGCTAATTGACAATCCTTGCCAATCGAAAGGTTTTGTCTGGTGCAGCCTTTGAGATTTGCATTCCAGCGGACCCAGACGCGAGGAATGCCCCAGCCCATCCTCAACCGTACTGCGGACCACCACCAGCTTACGAGCATCGAAAGCGGCATGGACCAATACAATTCTTTTGCAATGATCCTCTTGATCAGCGTTCGAATAGTCATTCACGCCAGCCTCGGAAAGTATCCATGCCGGATCACGGTCCCTACGTATTTCTCGGATCGAAACCTGGCCGAATAACAATCGGTTTCTTCTGAACCGCCAGGTCGCCGTCTTTGACCCAGTGTTCGCCGCGGGGTTTGAGGTGAGCGACCATGCGCTTGCGCCACTGGCCCAGCAGCGCAGCCGATCCGGCATCACCGGCCAGGTTGTTCAGCTCGGCGGGGTCCTTGTCCAGGTCGAAGAGCTGCTGCTCGCCCGACAGCGTGAAGTAGATGTACTTGTGATGCCCGTCGGTCAGGGCATTCCAGGCGTTTTTGCTATCGTAGATCTGGCTATGTTCCAAGTCGAGCTGCGTCCGCCAGCCGCCGCGGCCGCGGAGGATGTTGAGCATGCTCGCGCCGTCCATGGCGGCCGGGATCGCCAGGCCGGCGGCGTCCAGCAGCGTCGGCAGCACGTCGCGCAGCTCGACGAGTTCGTCCCGCACCTGCCCGCGCCTGGCGTCGAGCTTCATCGCGTCGGGCCAGCGGACGATCATCGGCACATGCACCGAAGGCTCGTACGGGCGGCACTTGCGCCACAGGTGGCTGTCACCCAACTGCTCGCCGTGGTCGCTGGTGAAGAGGATCAGCGTGTTCTCCAGTTCGCCCCGCGCCTCCAGGGCGGCGATGACGCGGCCGACCTGTTCGTCGACGAACGAGATCGCCCCGCAATACGCCTGCCGCGCCTTGCGCACTTCCTCGGGCGAGAAGTTGCCCATCGAGGCCGTCGTGCGTTTCTCCATCGTGCCTTTGATGCTGCCGTACTTCTTGTCAGCCCACGCACCCGCCGAGGCGGCGGGCAGCTTGGCGTCGGCGTAGGCATCGGCCCAGCGCTTGGGCGGGTCGAAGGGCGAGTGGGGGCGCTGGAACGAGACCTTCATCATCCACGGCTTGTCGCCGCGGTAGGTCTTGAGGAACTCGACCGCCCGCTGGGCGGTCCAGTGCGTGGCATGAAGTGATTCGTCATACGGCCAGACGCGCCCGCCGCGGCTGTCGTTGTAGTGCAGGTCGGTCGGGTTGAACTTTTTGCCCGGGGCGGTCTTTTCGAACCAGAGCTGGTAATCGCACTTTTCGCCGCCGCCATCCATCGAATGGAACCCTTCCTCCAACTCGACGCTCTGATATCCGTGCGCATTGCGCATCGGGCTGAAGTGGTTCTTGCCCACCGCATGCGTGCGGTAGCCGGCCTTGGCGAACATGCGGGGCTTCTCGTGCTCGTATCGCTTGGCGACGGCCGCGTATCCCAGCAGCCCGTGTGACCATGGGCTCATGCCTGTCAGCAGGCCCGCCCGCGCCGGCAGGCACGAGGGAACAGACGTGTAGCCTTTGCGGAACAGTGCGCCCTGGGCAGCGAGGCGGTCGAGGCAGGGGGTCTGGAGCCAGCTCGCGCCGGCCGCGCCGAGATAGTCGCCGCGGTGCTGGTCGTCCATCAGCAAAAGGATGTTGAGCTTCCTGGCCGAGGGCGCTGCCGCGCGCAGCAGGCCCGGGGCGGCAAAGGCCGCGGCGCTGAGGCCCGCTGATTTCAGAAAGTCGCGACGATTCATGTTCAAAAAACGACCAAAGGGACAGCAGGGACAAGGACGCCGGCTCGCGGAATCACTCCAGTTTGGCGCTGCCTTTGTATATGCGCGTTTCGAGCTCCCTCATATAAGCGGTAAAGGCGCTGGTCGGATCGGTGTCGGCCTCGACGGCGTGCAGCGTCATGTACATCTTGGCGTCGAGGTTGTCCAGGAAGTGGATGAAGTACGCCTCGGCGCAGGCGGGCAGCTTCGGGCTGCCGTACTCGTGTACCCCATGGTGCGAGAGAATGATGTGTTGCAGCAGGTCGATGGTTTTTTGCGGGAAGGGCTCGGACGTCTCGGCGGCAACCTCGGCGGCCTTCTGCTCGACCCAGATCGCCGCGATGGTGATGTGTCCGACGAGCTGCCCGCGGTCGGTGTATGAAAAGGACGTGCCCGCGCTGAGCTCGGCGATCTTGCCGATGTCATGCAGGAACGCGCTGGTGAGCACCAGGTCGTCGTTGACAGCCGGATACAGCCCCAGAAGCGCCTTGGCCGCCTGGGCGACCATCAGCGTGTGCTCCAGCAACCCGCCGACGTACGGGTTGTGCATCGACATCGCGGCCGGGGCCTTCTTAAAGCCCTCGACCATCTCGCGATCCTCGACGAACTTCTTGATCAGCAGCCGCAGGTGCTTGTTCTTGACGCCGCGCAGAATCTCCAGCAGCTCCGCCCACATCTGCTCGATGTCGCGCTTGGTGACGGGGATGAAGTCGGCCACGTCCACGCGGTCTGCCGCCACGGGGCGCAGAGCGTCGATGGTCATCTGCGTGGCGCCGCGGTAGTCCTCGATGCGCCCTTTGACCTGCAGGAACCCGTCGACGGCGATCGAGTTGTAGATCGTCTCGGCGACGCGCCACATGATGGCCGGCAGCGACCCGCTGCGGTCGGCCAGCGTGCATCGCAGGTACATGTCGCCGCTCTTGGTGGTGCGCAGGTCCTTCTCGCGCACGAGAAAAACCTGGTCGACGCCCTGGCCGTTCTTGAAGTCGCTGATGAAGAGGCGTTTGGGTGGCATGGAGAGATTGTAGCGATGAGGGCGGTCGTTGCAAAGAGCACCTTGATAACGTATAAGCTTAGACCCCTGTTCGTGCTCGTCCTCGTCCTCGTCGTCGTCCTCGGTTTTGGGCCGGGGAAACAGCCGACGACGAGGACGAGGACGACGACGAGGACGAAAAATCATGCGCTATAGCCAACTATTGATCCCGACCATCAAAGAAGTCCCCGCCGAGGCGGAGATTCCTTCGCACCAGCTCATGATCCGCGCGGGCTTCATTCGCAAGCTCGCCAGCGGCACGTACACGTATTTGCCGCTGGGGCTGCGCTGCCTGCAGAAGATCATGGCCATCGTGCGCCAGGAGATGAACGCCGCCGGGGCGCAGGAGATCCTTGCCCCGTGCATTCAGCCGATGGAGCTGTGGCAGAAGACCGGGCGCGACGTCGACTACGGCGAGACCATGTGCCGCTTCAAGGACCGCCACGGCCGCATGAACGTGCTGGCCCCGACGGCCGAAGAGGTCTTCACCGACCTGGTCTCGCACGAGGTCAGCAGCTACAAGCAACTGCCGATCAACCTTTACCAGATCAGCCAGAAGTTCCGCGATGAGTTCCGGCCGCGATTCGGTGTGCTGCGCAGCCGCGAGTTCATCATGAAAGACGCCTACAGCTTCAACGCCAGCCTCGAAAGCCTGGAGGAAAGCTACCAGTCGATGTACCGCGCGTACTGCCGCATCTTCGACCGCTGCGGCGTCCCGTACGTCGTCGTCGAGGCCGAGAGCGGCGAGATGGGCGGCTCGGGCAGCCAGCAGTTCACCGTGCCCACCGAAACCGGCGAGGACGTGATCGTCCATACCGAGGACGGCACGTACGCGGCGAACATCGAGAAGGCGGGCGTCGATCCGCTGGCGAAAGAAACCGCCAAGCCGCAAGCGGCGATGGAAGAGGTACACACCCCCGGCGTGGGCAGCATCGAAGCCGTCTGCGCATTCCTGAAGACGCAGCCCGCCGACATGATCAAGACGCTGGTGTACTCGGCCGGCGATGACGTGATCGTCGCACTGGTGCGGGGCGACCACGAGCTTAATCCTGAGAAGCTCACGCAAGCGATGGGCGGACGGCATGTCGAGATGGCCGAACCGCACGTCATCACCAGGCTCACCGGCGCGGCGGTCGGGTTCGCGGGTCCCCAAGGCCTGGCGGGCAAGGTCGCTCGCCTGCTGATCGACCATGCGGTGGCCGCGATGAGCAGCGGCGTGACCGGCGCGAACAAGACAGACTATCACGTCAAGAACGTCGCGCCCGGGCGCGATTTCCCGCTGGCCGGCGAGAACGTGGCGGTGCTGGATATCCGCAACGCCGCTGCCGGCGACACGCACGGCGGCAAGAAACTGCTCTTCGCCCGCGGGATCGAGGTCGGGCAGATTTTCAAACTGGGCACGAAGTACTCGGCCAAGCTCGGCGCCAAGTTCCTCGACGAGCAGGGCAAGGAGCAGGTCTGCCTGATGGGCTGCTACGGGATCGGGATCAACCGCATCCTGGCTTCGGCGATCGAGTGCGCCCACGACGACCGCGGGAGCATTCTGCCGATCAACATCGCCCCGTTCGAGGTCGAGATCATCCCGCTGTCCGAAGCCGGCGCTGCCGCCGACGAGGCGCGGCGGATCTATGATGAGCTGCTGGCCGCAGGCGTGGACGCGCTGATGGACGACCGTGCGGCACGCCCGGGAGTGAAGTTCGCCGACGCCGACCTGTTGGGCATCCCCCTGCGAGTGGTCGTCGGCGAGCGCGGACTCAAGGAAGGAAACGTCGAGCTCAAGGCCCGCACGGCCGCCCAGCCCACGATGGTCAAGGCCGCCGAGGCGGTTGCTGAAGTGGTGAAGCTTGTTGCGGAACTGAAGAGCCCGGGGAAATCCTAAATCCTAAACTCTAAATTCTAAATAAAGCCAAAACCCAAAGGTTCTAATAGTCAAAACATTCTGCGGAGGGTTCCGTTTCATGCAAAGGTTGCATTGGTTTGAACATTTGAATTTGTCTTTTGGTCCTTGTTTGGGATTTCGAATTTAGAGCTTAGGATTTGGTGCCTGATGAACCTTTGGTACACGACACCCGGCGATTCGTTCTTTTCCGCTCTGCCGATCGGCAACGGGCGCCTCGGCGCGATGGTCTACGGCAACCCCGCCTGCGAGCACCTGGGGCTCAACGAGGAGACGCTCTGGTCGGGCGGTCCGCACCAGAACCTCAACCCCGCCGCGGCGGCGGCGCTGCCGCGGGTGCGAGAGCTGATTTTCGCCGGCCAGTACGCCGCGGCCGAGCGGCTGATCGCCTCGGACATGATGGGTCGCCCGGGCATGATGCAGTCGTACCAGCCGATGGGCGATCTGACGCTGAGATTCCCCGGCCACCACGAGGTGGATGTGTCCGACTACCGCCGGGAGCTGGACCTGGAGCAGGCTATTGCCCGCGTGAGCTACCGCCTCGGCGGCGTGCGCTACACGCGCGAGATGTTTGCGTCGCATCCGGCCAACATCATCGTCGTGCGCCTGGAATGCGAGCAGGGCGGCGAGCTGTCTTTTGACGTGGCGCTGGCGTGCCCGCACCCGCACGTGTCGTTCGAGGCCGCCGGCTCGACGCTGCGGATGATCGGGCAGGTCGGCCCGACCCCCGACCCCGACAGCAACGCCTGGACGGCGCCCTGGCACGGCCCGGGGGTGAAGTTCGAGACGCGCGTCGTGGTCGCGGCCGAGGGTGGCGCGGTTACCGCCGCCGACGGCGTGCTGCAGGTGCGAGGCGCTACCACCGTCACGCTGCGCCTGGCGGCGGCTACGAGCTTTGTTCGCTACGATGACATCAGCGGCGACCCTGCCGGCGCGTGCGTGGCGCACCTTGCGATTGCGGCGGGGCAGTCATACGACCAACTGCGCCGTAACCACGTCGAGGATTACCGCCGACTCTACACGCGGTCGAGCCTGGACCTGGGACCTTCGCCCCTGGGCGATTGGCCCAGCGACCAGCGCATCGGCAAAATGGAATCCGCCGACCCGCAATTCGCCGCCGTCTATTTCGCCTTCGGGCGATACGTGCTGATCTCGTGTTCGCGCCCGGGAACCAAGGCCGCCACGCTGCAGGGAATCTGGAACGAAGCGTTCTGGCCGTTCTGGGGCAGCAAGTACACCATCAACATCAATATCCAGATGGCGTACTGGCCTGCCGAGGTGACCAACCTGGGCGAGTGTCACGGCCCGCTGTTTGACATGCTGGACGACCTGGCCGTCACCGGCGGGCGAAACGCGCGCGAATACTACGGCGCCGGCGGCTGGATGACGCACCACAACACCGACCAGTGGCGACTGACCGCTCCGGTGGACGGGGTGGGCACGTACTGGCAGACGGGTGGGGCGTGGCTGGCCACGCACCTGTTCGAGCATTACCTCTTCACGCAGGACCGCGAGTTTCTGCGGGATCGCGCTTGGCCACTGATGAAGGCGGCGGCGCAGTTCTTCGTCGACTCGCTGGTGGAAATCCCCGCGCACCTGCCGCTGGCGGGGCGGCTGGTGACGTGCCCGTCGTCCTCGCCCGAGCACGGCCCGCCTACCGGCGAGGCCCAGGGCTGCCGCATCGCCTACGGACCGACGATCGACCTGGAGATCGTCGCCCACCTGATGGGCCAATGCATCGAGGCCGCCGGAATTCTGGGCGTCGACGCCGACTTTGCCGCCACGCTGCGCCGCACGCTGGAGCGTCTGGCCCCGCTGCAGGTGGGCAAACACGGTCAGCTTCAGGAATGGATCGGCGACTGGGACGACCCGGCCCATAACCATCACCACGTGTCGCACATGTACGGCCTCTTCCCCGCGGCCATGCTCACGCCCGACGTGGACGCGAGGCTGGCTGCGGCGGCCAAGGTCTCGCTGACGCACCGCAAGATGCTGGCCGGGGGTTGGATCGGCATCTGGCGAACGCTGTTGTGGGCGCGTCTCAAGGACGCCCCGGCCGCCTGGGAGTACCTCTGCGCCAACGATCATCGCATGTCGTCGAAGAATCTCTGGGACGGTTGCCGCCAGATCGATTGCGTCTGCGGGGTCGCGGCCGCCATCGCCGAGATGCTCCTGCAAAGCCACGCCGGGGTGATCGAGCTGCTGCCGGCCTTGCCGGCAGCCTGGCCCCAAGGCAGCGTCAAAGGCCTCTGCGCCCGCGGCGGGTTCGAGGTCGACATCGCCTGGTCGGCCGGCAAGCTCACCGCCGCCACGATCCGCTCGCGCAAGGGCGGAAGAGCGATCGTGCGCTACGCGGGCAAGGATACCCAAGTCGATATCCCACCTGGCGGAGAGGTTGACTTTTAAAAGTCAACACATTGACTTTCAAGTCAATAAGGCCCTACAATAGATCTGTTATGGCAAGAGTGACATTGGCGCCGGAAGCGGCCCAAGGGCTTGAAGATCTGCCCCTTGTCATCCACGCTCGCATGCTATCGTTGCTGGAGCGTTTGGCGAAGTGGCCGGCCGTGAGCGGCGCAAAGCCCCTTACTGGTTCGTTGGCCCGGCGATACCGGCTTCGGACGGGTGATTACCGACTGCAGTTCCGAGTGGAAGGTCAAGCGGTCTTTGTGGAGAAGATCGGACACCGAGACAGGTTTTATGAGTGAGGGAATAACATGACTGTGAAGATTTTGGAATTGGCCGGCAAGCGATGGGCGATCATGCCGGAAAGAGACTATAAGCGGCTGGCGGCCCACGCTGGTGAAAAGGGCGACTGGCCGGGGCTGCCTAAGCCTGATGCCCAAGGCAATTATCCGGCCGTCGACTATGCCCGCGTGTCGCTGGCGCGAAAAATCATCAAGGCCCGCCACCAGGCAGGATTGACGCAGGCGGAACTTGCCCGCCGTGCGGGCGTTCGCGCCGAGACATTGAACCGCATCGAAAAAGGCAGAACCACGCCCGACACGGCCACCATCGTTAAAATCGAGCGAGCCCTTGAAACGGCCCAGGCCGGCAACGAATAGCTGGCGCGCCGTTCGCGTGGCCGCAGCGCCGGCGGCGGCCTGCATAAGCAATCCAATCCCAGCCTGCGGCGGCTGCTGAAGGAAGAGGGACTTTCGTGAATACCGATCCCGGCAAAGATCGGTTGATGAAGGATTTCCTGTGAACGCAAAGCCTACCGACGTGCGTGTGGTCGATGTCGAGTTGTACCTGCTCGATGTGGCGACGCGCGTGCCGCTGAAGTTCGGGCCTGAAACGCTCGACCGCGTTACGTGCGCCTGCGTGAAGATGACGGTCGAAGATCGTGGAGGCAACCGGGCTGTCGGCTGGGGCGAGACGCCGCTGTCGGTGCAGTGGGTGTGGCCGTCAGAGTTGACGTACCAGGAGCGGCACGACTGCCTGGTGAGCTTCTGCAGCCGCCTGCGGGCGGCGTGGATGGGCTTTCACGTCTGGGGACATGCGGTTGAAATCGGCCACGCTTTCGGCGCCGGTCCGCTGCCCGAGATGCGCCGGGCGCTGAACGAGTCGCGCGGCGGCCGCGAGGACATGGGGCTGCTGGCGGCGCTGGTATGCTGCTCGCCGTTCGATATCGCCCTGCACGACGCATACGGCAATTGCTGCGGGCGGAACATCTACGACACGTACAGCGGCGAGTTCATGAACGCCGATCTGTCGGCGTACCTCGAGCCGGCGGCCGGGGCGGCGGTGAGTTTTGCGGGCAAGTATCCGGCGGACTTCCTGGTGTACCCCCGGCCGCAGCGGCTGGCGGCGTGGCACCTGGTCGGCGGCAAGGATCCGCTGGACGAGTCGGAGCTGACCGGCAGCGAGCCCGACGACGGTTACCCGGTGCTGCTGGGGGACTGGATCGTGCGTGACGGGCTCAAGTGCCTCAAGGTGAAGCTGCGGGGCAACGATGCGGCGTGGGACTACGCGCGGCTGACGAAGGTGGGGCAGATCGCCGTCTCGCAGGGCGTAGACTGGCTGACCAGCGACTTCAACTGCACGGTGACGCAGCCGGCATACGTCAACGCGATCCTCGACCGGCTGATGATCGAGCATCCGCGGATCTACGGGATGATCCTGTACGTCGAGCAACCGTTCCCATACGACCTGGAGGCCCATCGCATCGACGTACACAGCGTCTCGGCCCGCAAGCCGCTGTTCATGGACGAGAGCGCCCACGAGTGGCGGTTCGTGCGCCTCGGGCGCGAGCTGGGCTGGAGCGGCGTGGCGCTCAAGACGTGCAAGACGCAGACCGGGGCGCTGCTGAGCCTGTGCTGGGCCAAGGCCCACGGCATGGGCCTGATGGTGCAGGACTTGACCAACCCCATGCTCGCGCAGATCCCGCACGTGGTGCTAGCCGCCCACGCCGGGACGATCATGGGCGTGGAGACCAACGCGATGCAGTTTTATCCCGCCGCGTCAGCGCCGGAGGCGGCGGTACACCCAGGGCTCTATACCCGCCGAGAGGGATGCGTAGACTTGTCAACACTGGGGAAGACAGGATTTGGATATCGCGTGGATGAGATCCGGCGGACGCTCCCCGGCGCGTGATCAGGCCTGCGGACGAGCCTGTGAAGGAATGAGACGATGAACGATCCGGATATATCAAGCCGCCCAGATCGACGCCACCGCTGGTTCTGGCTGCTTTTGTGGTTGCTTGGGATTCTCACTATCGCCCTTGCGGCTGCAGTGTTGTCACGATGGGAGTCTGTTAGGCCTCTGAAATCCTCTGAGGCCGAAATGTCGCTCTATTCGGTAACACTTCTCAAGCCTTCGATTGCCGCTGTCGTGGAATGGATTGCTTGGCCAGGATGTTCAATTCTTCTGGCGGGCGGGGGGATCGTCGGATTATGTTGGTCTCGGTGCTTCTTGGGGGCAATGAACCTGATCGCGAGCGTCCTCGTGATCCCGGCCATTTGGATAGTGGGATTCACGACAAATGTGGCGCCTTATTGCGTGACCTCTGAATTGACGGGCCCCGATGGACGCAAGTATGCATTCCTTGACAGCGAGTTTCTTCAGGGGCAGACGCTGGCGTTGGGCATCCAGACTCGCAGGGGGCTGTTTACTGTCTGCTATGATGAAGTTGGCGCCACTAACGGAGATTCGCCCCGAAGCTGGGCATCAGTCATACGCCCTGCCGGCGCACCTGAAGGCTATGGGCAGCTCTACATGAATAAGGCGGGCCTGATCGTGGCAATACGATACGACTTCCAGGCTTACTTCGCCTTCGACACAAAATCGGGACGGTTCTTCGGCCATGGGGCGGTGGAGGACCTTTCGCCGTTCGTCCTGATCGATGAGGGGGTGCAGATGAATCCACGAGACGTGGAAAGTATTCTGACCGGGAAAGGCGCCGAAGATGCCATGGGGGTGCCGCCCATGAAGTATCTGCAGGAGGCGACACATTCGCCCAGGGCGGATATCAGGGGCGTGGCAAACCAGATGATCGTCCGCCGGAGGGCGGCCACTTCCGAGAATCCCTGAAACCAAGACAAAATCCGCTAATGCCCTCACCTCGGGCAATGGCGCTGGCCTGGGCTGACTTGCCAGCGGCCTTACAGGCCGCACTGCTGGAGGTCCCCAACGCTTCTGGGCGACATTGAACATGGAACAACAGCGCTCAGGCGGGGATAATGTCTCTATGAGCAATGTCAAAAAAGTTTTCGTGGCGGCGACCAAGCAGGACCAGGGCAAGACGACGGTGTCGCTGGGACTGATGGCGGCGTTTAACGATCTGTGCGGGCCGGCGGGGTTCATCAAGCCGGTGGGGCAGCGGTACGTCGAGATCGAGGCGTTGCGCGTCGATGAAGACGTGGCGCTGATGCGGGCGATCTTCCCCAGCGGGGGCGACCTGCGCGACATGAGCCCGGTGACGGTGGGGCGCACCTTCACGCGCGAGTACATTCGCAATCCCAGGCCGCAGGAGCTGATGACGTCGATCCGCGAGAGCTTCGACCGCATGTGCCGGACGAAGCGGTCGATCGTGATCGAGGGGACCGGTCACGCGGGGGTGGGGGCGTGTTTCGACGCCTCGAATGCCGACGTGGCGCGGCTGCTGGGGGCCAAGGTCATCCTGGTGACCGAGGGCGGGGTGGGCAAGCCCATCGACGAGGTGGTGCTCAATCGCAGCCTCTTCAGCGAGTGCGGCGTCGAGCTGCTGGGGGTGGTGCTCAACAAGGTGCTGCCGGACAAGATCGACGAGATCTGCTCGGTGACCGGGGCGGGGCTGGCGCGCAAGGGCGTCGATCTGCTGGGAGCCATCCCGTTCTCGCAGACGCTGGAAAACCCCACGATGGCGCAGGTGCTCGACGAGGTCGGCGGCGAATTGCTTAACGGCAAGGGCTCTCTTGGCAACATCGTGCAGGAGGTCATCATCGGGGCCATGACCGCCCACCGCGCGCTGGACTACATGCATCCGGGATGCCTGCTGATCACTCCCGGCGACCGCGACGATCTGATCCTGGCGGCCGTGGGGCCTCTGGGCCTGGACGACTCGGATAGCACCGTCGCCGGGCTGCTGCTGACGGGGGGGATCAGTCCGCAGAAGAACATCCTCAGCCTCGTGCAGCGCACGAGCATTCCGGTGATCCTGACCGAGGACGACAGTTATTCCGCCGCGACGGCCGTGCGCGACCTGAAGGTCAAGATTCAGCCCGCCGACACCGAGAAAACAGTGCTGGCGCGTCAACTGGTTCGTCGGCACCTGGACGTCCAAGGCATCCTGGACCGCTTGTGATGAGCGTGCCCCGGTCCATTGTGCTGCTGGGGGCGACGGGCACGGGTAAGACGCCGCTGGGGGCTCTGATCGAGCGGCGCGGCCTGTGGGGAAGCCGCGCCAGGCACTTCGATTTTGGCGAGCATCTGAGGCGCATCGCCCTGCAGGGGCATTGGCCGGGGCTGTGCGATGCCGACGTGGGGGTGATCGAGGCGGCCTTGGGCGGCGGGGCGCTGCTGGAGGATGAACACTTTCACATCGCCGCGACGATCTTGCGGGGGTTCATCGCCTCCGCGGCGGCGGAGGATCTGATCGTGCTCAACGGCCTGCCGCGCCACGCGGGGCAGGCGCGCGACGTCGCGGCGATTGTCGATGTGCGCGCGGTGATCGTGCTGAGCTGCAGGGCGGAGGTGGTGCTGCAGCGAATAGCGGCGGACATCGGCGGCGATCGCGCGGGGCGGCTGGACGATGGCGCCTCCGCCGTCGCGGCCAAATTGGAGATCTACCGCGTCCGCACGGCGGCGCTGGTGGAATACTATCGAGCGGGCGGGGCGAGGATCATCTCCGTCGAGGTTGGCGCCGAGACGACGGCCGACCTGATGTGGCAGGAGATCGATCGAAGCGGTGGATTCTATGGAGTGCGGCAGCCTTAGCTGCCGCTTTGGAAGTTTCGGGATGGAGGACGCGGACGAGACGTCCGCGACACGCGCGGGCGGGACGCCCGCGACACGGACAACATGCATGGGCGAGACGCTCACGGGCGGGACGCCCGTGCTACTTTTAGAAGCGGTAGATGAACGAGGTCTGGAACCTCAGGGCGTCGGCTGAGCCCTGGTTGCGATATTCGGTGACCCAGTCGGAGATTTCAAATCCTACCGACGTCGCGGAGTTGATGGCATAGATGACGTTGCCGAAGATGACGCGGTTGAGCGTGCGCTGGCTGGCGGAGTTCAGGTCGGAGTTGTTGGCCGAATCGACGCCGGCGCCGAAGTTGAACTGCCATCGCTTCCAGGGAGTCAGCGACAGGGCGAGCCATCCGCCGCTGTCGCTGATGCCGTTGGCGCCGGTCGCAACGGTGTCGATGCCCTGCCCGATGCCGCCCAGGAACGAGTCGAGGTTGCGCCCGGTGAACGCCTCGCCCTTGATCGAAACCCAGTCGCACAGGGGCATCTCGACGTCGAGATTGGCCGACCAGCTCGATACGTTCTGATGGTCGCCGCCGGCGTTGAGGTCCCATTCTTCCTGCCCGTAGTGCCCGGAGATGCCGACGGTAGCCTGCTTGCCCGCCGCCAGGGAGGGGAAGCTGACGCTGGTGCGGCCTTGGAAGACGGGCATGCCGCTGTCGGCGCCGCTGTCGCCCAAGGGGGCGAAGGAATTGCTGTGGCCGATATTGCGGGCGACGGCGCCTTCGAACTTCAGCGAGGTGTCCTTGTCGATGCGCACGATCTTGGTGGCGCGAATCTGCGGGCGGCGGTACCCGATGTTGCCCGCCCACCACAGCACGGTGTAGTCCAGCGTCGGGGCGTTGAGCGGCGAGATGACGTCCCAGGTCTGACCGGCCAGGATGCTGAAGTCGTACTTGGGCCAGTCGATCACCATGAACGCGTGGCGCATGCGGGGCTCGGGCGTGTTCTCCGTCCCGTCGCCGTAGAAGTCGACTTCGACGACGCCGCTGGTCTTGATGTCGTTGTCGCTGGGACCGGTGATCTTCATTCCCAGGCGCGTCTCACGGGCGGTCATGGTGAACTGCGAATCGTTGTCGTTGCGGTTCTCGGGCAGCACCCAGCGGGCATAGTTTCCGTTGCTGACGGCCGAGGTGTCGTACGAGGCGTCGGCCTTGATATACCCGTAAAGCTGCACGTCGAATTTAGACCAGACGTTCTTGACCTCGCGTTGCTTGGCGTCGAGGTTCATTTCCTTGAGCACATCGAGGATGTCGGCGCGGCGCTGGGTGGCGAGTTGCTTGGCGTCGATGGAGCCTTCGAGCTGGGCGATGCGTTCTTTGTCGGCCTTGCGGCAATCTTCGAGTTCGCAGACGCGTTTCTGAAGTTCGGCGACGGCCTTGGCCAGGTCCTGCGGCGTCTGGGGGGCGGGCGCATCGCCGGCGGCGAGGACCGGGGCAGAGGCGAGCGTCAGAAGCGGCAGCGCGAGGGCGACAAGAGAGGCGTGCTTCATCGGGTGATTCCTTTCACGTCCAAGGCGAACCATCCTGGTTCAGGCGCTGGTATAACGCTCCGCACAAGCCAATGCAACAGTGATTTGCGGAATTATCCTCTACTCGCTGATGCGACGGATGTCGGCCCCGAGGGTGTTGAGCTTGGACTCGATATGCTCGTATCCGCGGTCGATATGGTAGACGCGGGCGATGTCGGTGCGCCCGCGGGCGACCAGCCCGGCCAGCACCAAGGCGGCCGAGGCGCGCAAGTCGCTGGCCATGACCGGGGCGCCGACGAGCTCCTTGACGCCGCTGATCAGGGCGATGGGCCCCTCCTTGCGGATGTCGGCCCCCATGCGGAGCAGTTCGGCCACGTGCATGAAGCGGTCGGGGAAGACCTTCTCCGTCAGGGCGCTGTTGCCTGCCGCCAGGCTCAGCAGCACCATGAACTGGGCCTGCAGATCGGTGGGAAAGCCCGGGTGCGGGTGTGTGGTGATCTCGCAGGGGTTGAGCGGCCGATCGGGTGCGGCCACTTCGATCCCTGCAGAACTGGATTCGACATTGACGCCGATCTCGCGCAGGGCGTCGATGGCGGCCATCAGGTGGTCCGCCCGCGCGCCGAGCACGTTGACCGGCCCGCCGCCCAGGGCGCCGGCGACGAGAAAGGTTCCGGCCTCGATGCGATCGGGGATGACGCTGTGGGCTTTTCCGGTGAGGCTTTCGACGCCCTCGATCGTCACCCGCGGCGACCCCGCGCCGCGGATGCGGGCGCCCATCGCATTGAGAAAGTCCGCCAGGTCTACCAGCTCGGGTTCGCAGGCGGCCGACTCGAGCACGGTGGTGCCCTTGGCCAGCGCCGCCGCCATCATCACGTTGGCCGTGCCCAGCACCGTCGATCCGAAGGGCCCGCCCAGGAAGATCTCGGCGCCCTTGAGCCGGTCGGCCGAGGCGACGATGTCGCCGCCGTCGAGTTCGATCTTGGCCCCCAGCGCCCGCAGACCGCGAAGGTGCAGATTCACCGGCCGCGAGCCGATGGCACAGCCGCCGGGCATGGCCACGCGGGCTTTGCCCCGCCTCGCCAGCAGCGGACCGAGCACGCAGATGCTGGCGCGCATCTTCCGCACGCGGTCGTACTGGGCGTGGCAGGGGGCCAGGTCCCGCACGTGCAGGCGCATGACGCCGCTGTCGTTGCGGGCGATATCCATGCCCAGATCGCCCAGCAGGGCCACCGTGGCGCGCACGTCGGCCAGGTCCGGCACGCGGTCCAGCTCGCACGGCCCGTCGGCCAGCAGGCACGCGGCCATGATCGGCAGAGCGGCATTCTTCGACCCGCTCAAGGCGACGCTGCCGGAGAGTTTCCGCCGGCCGTTGATGACGAATTTATCCATGGCCGAAAGCATACCGCGCGAGGGGGGGAAAACCAATTACGTCCACGAACCTGTCCGACGCAGCTTCAGCGAAGGCGGATGTCACGAATGACGTGAATGGGGAGAAGAGCAGTGCTCGCTCCTCGGTGCTCGATCCTCGCGAGGGAGGAAAAACCGAGGACGACGACGAGGACGAGGACGAAGACGGAAAAACGTCCGGGCGCTGCACATTAGCGGCGGGGCTTGCCCCGCGCGGTTGTTTCCCCGACGCCGCCAGAGAAGAAAACGCGCCGGGCATCCGTCTTCGCTCTTCGAGCTACGCCGGACGAGAGCCCCGCCGCTAACGAGGGACGTTCACGCCGAGGCACTGATGCATCCACCCATCCATCCGCTATAATGTCTGCTCTTGAGGAGCAAGAACATGAATCTGCGAGAGTTTCACCGGCATTTTATTGATGGGCTGACGCCGCCGTGGCTGGAAGGGGAGAAGGCGGGCAACACTTGCGACTGCATCATCTCCGGCGACGGCGACAAGCCGGTCGAGACGGTGCTGGTTTCGTGGATCGCCTCCATGGGCGCGCTGCAGGCCGCAGTCGATCGGCGGGTGGATCTGCTGCTGGTGCATGAGCCGGTGTTTTATGGGCTTACGGCTGACCGCTTCCCGGACGTGCTGAAGGATTGCCCCTCCGTGGGGGCCAAGGCCCGGTTTATCGCCGGCCACGACATCGCCATCATGCGCCTGCACGACCGGTGGGACATCTGGCCGCAATATGGCATTCCGTACGCCTGGGCGAAGTTCCTGGGCTTTTCGGGGCCGCCGGTTGCGATCCACAAGACCGTCTGGCCGGGCACGCTGCACCGCTACGACATGCCGCCGATGACGTTAGGCGACTTCGCCCGCCGAGTAGCCGCCCGCACGGCGACCGTCGGCGAGCCGCACCCGCTGGTGGTGGGGGACCTGGACGCGATGGTGTCCAAAGTCGGCGTCGGCACCGGCTGCGGGTGCCAAGTGATGGCGTTTCGAGAACTCGGCTGTGACGTGTCGATGATCTGCGACGACGGGTCGTGCTACTGGCACGAGATCCAGCGCTGGGAAGACGAAGGCCACCCGGTGATCCGGGTCAACCACGGCACCAGCGAAGAACCCGGCATGGAAAGCCTCGCGCGATACATCAATGAGAAGATGCCGCCCGTGCGGGCCGAGTATCTGCCCGTGGCGCGGAAATTTCACCAAGTGTAGGGGCGGGAAAGAGGGTATCTCAGGGGTGGCCAATGGTATTTGAGCGAGAAGTAACAGGCGAGTAGGAGGATGACAGCGCCGACGGCCAGGCAGATCGCCCCCCGCACTCGGCTGGCGTGAAGCGATCCGACCAGGCCAGGAACGATTCTGCCCATCAGGCCAATGCATCGGGCCTGGGCGAAGACGCCCAGGCAGATGGGGACTACACAAAGGGCAAAAGTCAAAGCCATTCCCGTGTAAAGAACCCAGCTCGCCAGATCCTGTGGCAACTGGAATCTCAAGTAAACGATCCCAAAGGAAATCCCCGTGCAAACGGCAGCGGGAAAAGTGATCCAGAACAGAATCTGAAGCCACGCTGCGGTATTGATTCCGGCTTGCTTGAATGCTTGCCGTCCTATGGCGACCACGTCAAATGCTCCCAAGCCTCTCACGTGTGCCAAAGATAGCAGGGCGACAGGCAGCAGAGGGATCGTGAGGACGGGCAGAAAGTACACGACAGAAGTTCCCCAAGACAAAGCGTAGAACTTGAGCATCTGACTGATCTTCAGTGGCGGCAAGGTCAACAATCGGTCAGCGCCAAAGGAAGTGCTGCGAATCATGTTTAGCAGATGCCAGAACAGAAGTGAGTTGATCAAAAAGTTAAAAATGACGATGCTCACAATCACCATCGCCCGTGTTGGAAAATCTTTTGGGCCGTACTCGGGAAGTTGTGAAACAGCCCAGCAGAATACCACATTGACTACGGCCAGGAGAACGTATTGGGCCATGGCCATAGGATGCGAAAGTCCATAGGGCGTGGCGGTAAAACAGGCTTTAAAGTAGTCGCCAATGGTTCCTGGCAGCCGGACTGGCGCGAGTGAAAGGCGGTATTGTTTCGGCCATTTTGCCACCCAGCCACAGGTTCGGCAAATCAACTCGTCACCGATCTGGCCGCATTCACATCTTCTTGGCCTTGTTTCGACTGACTCTGTAGGTACGTCCAGGACCGTGGAGCAGAATGGACATGGGGCCTTAATACCCGCGGCAGTCTCGGGCGCTCGAACTCTCTTGCCACACCTCGGATTAGAACATTTAAATTCGATCCCCATTTGTGTGAGCTCTACCCGCCCGAAAGGGGCGAGAGGAATGTGACGCGGTCGTTGTCGGCCAGAGGCGTGGCGGGGTCGAACTGTTTGTCGTTGATGAACGTCAGGATGGTGCGGCGGACGCGGACGTCGCTGTCCAGCAGCAGGTCGGCGGCAGTCGCGCCGGCGGGCAGGTCCGGCACGCGGTCGAGTTCGCACGGTCCGTCCGCGAGCAGGCACGCGGCCATAATCGGC
Organism: Planctomycetaceae bacterium; assembly: GCA_039680605.1. Classification (NCBI taxonomy): domain Bacteria; kingdom Pseudomonadati; phylum Planctomycetota; class Planctomycetia; order Planctomycetales; family Planctomycetaceae; species Planctomycetaceae bacterium. Next base: position 17,698 of record JBDKTA010000055.1, read on the forward strand.
AGGGCGGCGTTCTTCGACCCGCTCAAGGCGACGCTGCCGGAGAGTTTCCGCCGGCCGCTGATGACGAATTTATCCATGGGCTAGAGCATACCGCACAGGAGGGGCAAAACCAATTACGTCCACGAACCTGTCCGCCGCAGCTTCAGCGAAGGCGGATGTCACGAATGACACGAATGGGGGAAGAAGCAAAAACCGACGATGAGGACGACGACGAGGACGAAAGAAGGACCCGGATGCGCCGCGTTAGCGGCGGGGCTTGCCCCGCGCGGTTGTTTCCCCGCCGCCGGGTCCGACACGAAAACGCGCGGGGCAAGCCCCGCCGCTAGTGCGCCTGTGAGCGTACACGAACAGAAGGGTGCAAGTCCCTTCCAGGCAAACGTTCTCCGGCCTGTAACCGACCGTAACTGCGTTGCCGCGAGGCAAGGT
>JBDKTA010000056.1 GCA_039680605.1 Planctomycetaceae bacterium
GCACATTGCCAACACACGCTTACGTAAATCCATTGAGTATGCTTTCATTTCAAGCCTCCATGCTTGACCCAAGCATACACAACTTCTTCAGAGGGCGCTAGATGTGTTCGTGACTTGCTCTAGGTCCTCGGTCCTAGATCCTCGGGACACGGAGCCGCTGAGGTCGTTGCGATCCCTAGGATCGGTAACCTGGGATCTAGGATCTAGGATCTAGGATCTAGGATCTGGGTTCTGGGATCTAGGATCTGTTTCTCCTCAGATCCCCATGTCTTCCTTGGTCAGGATCGCGTGGAACTCGTATCCGGCGGCCTCGACGTTGGCGCGGGCGCCTTGGAGGCGGTCAATGGCGAAGACCATGCGCAGGATTTGGGCCCCGGCGGCCGTGACGGTCTTGGCGGCGTCGAGAGCGGCCCCGGCGGTGGTTCCGATGTCCTCCACCAGCAGAACCTTCTTGCCTTTGACGTCGGGCCCTTCGATGAGCTTGCTGGTGGCGTAGTCTTTGGCGGCCTTGCGCACGATGGCGAACGGTTTGCCCGCGGCGATGGCCGTGGCGGCAGCGAGGGAGACAGCCCCGAGCTCGGGCCCGACGATCATGTCGGCGTCGGCCGCATATTCCGCCAGCCGCCTGCCCAGTTCGGCGAGAATATCCGGCTGGCTTTCGAAGAGGTACTTGTCGAGGTAGTACTTGCTGTGCTGCCCGCTGCGCAGGACGAAGTCGCCTTCGAGATACGCCACGTCCTTGATCCGCTTTGCCAGTTGGGCTTTGTCCATGTCGCGCTCCTGTTTGACGCTCACAAGTAACCGAACCGCGGGTCGAAATCAACGCTCGCCAAGCGGGGAAGTATTAGCCGCAGAGGTCGCTGAGGACGCAGAGGTGGGAGGTGTCAGAAAGGAGAACATGCGCAGAGCACTCATGCATGGACAACCGATGGGGCGTGCGATAGGATCGGTAAAGACATTTTCGTTGCGGGTGTACCAGTGCTCGGCTCTTGGGGTCGTTATGAAACAGGAGAATGCCAGTGGCTATCGCCGATTGGACGCTCAACAGCGATTGGACGCGACAAAGCTCTTCGCCGGGGGTGGCCGGACCTTCAAGGAGAGCGAAATGCTTCGGCCTCTGGCCTCTGATAATGTTGATCGTCCTTTCGGGATGCCATTCAACGAACCTTGCGACATCTCGGCCGCCATCGGCGGCTGATATCCAACGGGAAAAGGCGCTCATCGCCTTTGTCGAGAAGCATGAGATGGCTTCGAGAGCCATCGCGGAGTTGTCGGTGTTGGCGCGCACTTCGCCGGCGGCCCGAAATGCCTTAATCGCAACCCTGCTGCGTCAGGACGGCAGTTGGGCCATGATCTACTGGCAAAAGGCTGCCGAGAATTGCGACGCCACTTGGATCGGCCCGATGCTGGAGCAGTATTCCAAGGCGGCCGGTCAGTTCAAGCTCGAGACACTGCTGTACCTGCTGGGCAGCCTGGGCCGCGACGGGGCGCCGGCCATGGGATTTCTCAAGGACCGGCTGCGCACCGCCTCGGCGGAAGATGCCGCTGCTACCCGTGTCGTACTGGCGGAGATCGGCGACCGTTCAGCGGAGAATCTTGCGATCATCGAATCCAACCTTGCTCGTAACGACCGCGTCAGGTCCGTCACCGCCGTATGGCTGATGGCGTTCGGGTCGTCATGGACGACGCCCAAAATGATCGGGAGTCTTACGGCACAACTGGCCGCAACGTCCACGGACGATGTCATCCCGGCTGTCCTGGCGCTGGGCAATCAGAAGGACAAAGCCCGCGGCGCGGCCGACAAACTCGCGGCGTTGATCAAACGCGCCGAGGCCGACGATGTGCCGATGCTGTTTACCTGCCGACTGGCGTTGGCACAGATACAGAAGGAGCAGCGGGATACTCATCTAACCAAGGCGATGGAGATCGTCGGCTCGGACAAGTTCAGCAATCACCCGCATATGGCGGCGGTCTTCGCGGCCCAACGGCAGCTCGGCCGCTTGCGGCCCGATGTTGTGCGATTGCTCGATAGCACGAATATGGATGTGCAGGCCGGGGCAATCTATTGCATGGGTGTTGTCGCCTTGCCCCAAGCGGAATTGGCTATCAAGCTCCTGAAGATTCTTGACCAGCCACCGACGGAGCAGAACGAGCGGCTGCGCCATCGGGCAGCCGAAGTGTTGGCGGCTGTGGCCGAAGTGCCCCAACTGCCGCAGATCGAGGCTGCCCGGCGGCGCGAAAGACAGGCCCAGGAAGATGGAAATCTTGCGGCGATTGGCGTGGAAATGACCCTCCAGAGTGTGATTGAGAGCATCCGGCTCGATCCGCCAAAACCATAACCTCCCGCGCGCCGTCTTAGCGCATCCGGAAGACAAAAACCTTTTCTGACGCAGGGTTTTTCTCATGGGTCCCCCAGCTTACGAGTGTGGCATCCGAGGAAAGCGCGAAGGCCTCTGGATAGCTTCGCCCAACATCCCAACTTGCCACCGGCGCCTCTGCGGGCAACTCTCTCAGGGCCAGACTGAAAGTGTCAGTCTTGGAGTCCCGAATGACCGTGGCGAGTTTCCTGCCGTCACTTGAGACGGCCGCCTGCGTATAGGGGACTGACCAAAGCAGCTTGCTCCGTCTGCGATCCCAGATATGCATCTGGGTGAATACATCCACGGCCAGATAGTCAGCGTTGTTCAGAAGGTTCAGCCGACGAATGGTGATCGGGACTTCCGCTTTGGGCGCTGTGACTGGCGGGCTCAACGTGGCTTCGGTGTTCCACGTTCTGGTATTCCAGAGCGTGATATCTGAGTCGCCGGCGGCAGCCAAAAGACTGCTGTCGGGACTGAAAGCTATCGCGTTCATGAACGTGCCCCGGAACGTTTGCAGGATCTTCCCGGTAGGCAAATCGTACACGACGATTCCGGGAGGCGTGAGAGAGACGGGCATCCGCCCGGTGACAGCAAGCATCTTGCCGCTCTGCGAGATAGCTATCCCGCCAATGTAGCTCCAATGCCCGCCAAGAGAGGTTCGGTTCCAACCAGCTAGATCCCAGACATCAACTTCATAATATGATGCCGCAACAAGTTTTTGGCCGTTCGGTGTGAAAGCCACCTGCCTATAGGCCTGCTTGCCATCTGCTCGGCGAAGCTGTTTGCCCTCCTTCAAGTCCCACACGATCAGGTAACCCCGGCTGCCAAGCGACATGTTCTCGCCTCCAGCCAAAGCCAGGTACCTTACATCCGGCGAAAACGACATGGCATTGAGCGAATCCGGACGAGGGAACTCGGCCACCTTCACCAGTTCGTATGCAGGCCTGCTGGCTTGCAGGGGCTGGGTGGAAGCCCGAGTGTGAGCAGCCGCCGAACCGGAGCTGGGCGGCGGGGGCACAGTCGGTGCGGGATCGCACGCAACTTGCAGGCATGCCAATATGATTGCTGCAAGCCATGTTCTCATCATAGGGCACCCCAAGGCCAGGCACCGACAGGCGAGATAATAGTAGTGCTCAGGGACAAGAAAGGCAATGGCGCCGCCGCAGAACGCGCGGGGCAAGCCCCGCCGCTAGTGCGCCTGTGAGCGTACACGAACAGAAGGGTGCAAGTCCCTTCCAGGCAAACGTTCTCCGGCCTGTAACCGACCGTAACTGCGTTGCCGCGAGGCAAGGT
>JBDKTA010000057.1 GCA_039680605.1 Planctomycetaceae bacterium
ATCGCCATTCTGCTGGAGCCGCTGACATGGCGCGGCATCACGGTTCCTACCGGGTTCATGACGGATGGCGCCAGCGTGCCCCGCATCCTGTGGGCATGGCTTCCACCTTGGGGTGACGTCGCAACCCGAGCTGCAATTGTTCACGACTATCTGCTGGAGCGGCGCGACGACGGCATCCCGGTCCCGGGCGCCGAGACACGGGCGAAGTGCGACCAGTTGTTCTACGAGGCCCTTCTTGACTGCGGCGTGGGCAAGTTCCGCGCCCGACTGACCTGGCTGGGCGTGCGCCTCTACGCGCTGTCCGGCCGCTAACCCACAACCACAGGATATCGATATGAACGCAGCAGCCTTCTTCGAGGCGGTGCGGCCGATGTTTGGCGGCTCGCTGACGCAGTCTCAGGTCGACGGAATGAACGTCATCTTCGAGGCGTGGCGCAAGGTCGGCGACGGCAATATCCGCCATCTGGCTTATATTCTCGGCACTGCGTACCACGAGAGTGCCCGGACCATGCAGCCGGTGCGGGAAACCCTCGCCAAGACCGACGCCAAGGCCAAGGAGATCCTGACCAAGGCATGGAAGGCCGGCAAGCTGCCGTGGGTCAAGTCCGACTACTGGTCGAGCGGCTGGTTTGGTCGCGGCTTCGTCCAGCTTACCCACAAGGCCAACTACGTCAAGGCTGGGGAAAAGCTGGGCATCGACCTCGTGTCCGATCCGTCCAAAGCCATGATCCCGGAAGTGTCGGCGCTGATCCTCATTCGCGGGATGCAGGAAGGCTGGTTTACCGGCAAGAAGCTGTCCGACGCTGGCGATTTCCTCGAAGCCCGTCGCATCGTCAACGGCACCGACAAGGCCGGGCAGATCGCCACCTACGCCAATAGCTTCCTTTCGGCGCTGGAAGCCGCTGAGGCCGCTTCTCCCGCTACTGAGGCTCCCCGACACGTCAAAGGCCGAAAAGCCCGCCAGTGCCCCGCGCGGAGGCGGCTGGATCGTGCTTGCCATCATTGCGGTTGGTAGCGCCATCGCGGCGTTCGTCAACTGGCTGGTTTCTCTGTTCACTTGAAAGGATCGAAAATGAGCGCATACCCGACTGCCCGCACGGTGGGCGAATTGATTGCCGAGCTACAGAAGGTCGACCCGAACGCGGTCGTCATTACGTCCGAACCAACGGATGGTGTCCAGATCATCCCCCAAAATCCGCCCGGCAAGGTGCTTATCGCTCGCCTGCCTCGCGTTTCGCTGCCTGTTGGCGCCAACGGCATTGTGAGCGGCTACGCGCATGGCGGCGGTGGTGGCTACGGCGGGTATGGCACTGGCGGCGCGGGCGGGATGAACTGACATGTTCAAAGACCTATGGATTGCCATCGTCAGGTTCCGTACCTGGCTGGTCAACGGCATCGGCGCTCTGCTGATCCTATTGCCTGAACTGCTCAACGCCCCCGAGGTGATCGCGGTCGTCCCGCAGCAGTATCAGAAATACGTGTTCGTCGCCGCGCTGCTGCTGAACATCTGGTTGCGTCCGCGTCCGGCTGTCGTCAAAGCGGACATTGAGAAATGACCGGCTTCCTCACCGCTTGGCTCACTGACTTTGCCGACGCCATCACCGGGCTATTCCCGTTCGGTGCCCTTGGGCTGGCGTTTACCGTTGGCCTGATCTGTGGCGCTGTGCTGGGGAAAGTCGGTGTTGGCGCGCTTCTCGTGCTCGCTGGCGTGCTACGGTTCGGGACGAAGGTTCCAGACGCTCACGAGCATGTCGCTGGTCCTGACGCAGCCCCGCCAGTGAAGAAGAAGCGGAAGACGCTGTTCTAGGCTGGGAAAGTAGCTGGCGGGCCGGGCGCTACTCCGGCTAGCAGGGCAACAGTCGCGATCCGTTGCTATGCCCCTGCGGTTTCTGTCCTCTGCACGTCTGCTTTCCGTGCCGCCGCCAGCCCCCACAACATACCAAATCCCCGACTCCACGACAAGCG
>JBDKTA010000058.1 GCA_039680605.1 Planctomycetaceae bacterium
CGGCAGCCTTAGCTGCCGCTTTGGAAGTTTCTCGGCGGCCGAACAACTCTAAAAGCGGCAGCTAAGGCTGCCGCACTCCATACTATTTTGGCTTTGTCGCCGGCTGAGGCAGCTTGAGCTTCAGGTCGATCTTCGCGCTGAACATGTACTGAAAATCGCCGCGGGCCTGGAGGGTTTCACAGAGCGTCTTGAGCGAGGGCTTGAGATTGTGTTCGCTGCGAACGCCGTTGGCTGTGATGACGACGGGCTTGGCGAAGTCGATCAGCCGCTCGTCCAGCAACAGTGTGATGTTCGGGGCCTTGTCGCTGGTGAGCGTGACGGCGTTGTTCTCGCACTGGGCGTCGATCTGGGCGGTGGGAACGCCGGTGGCGCCCAGCCAGTTGAAGAACGGACGCTGGTCGCAGACGGTCCAGCTCACGTGCCGCGGCAGCGGATTGCGCACGTGCGGGTACATGTCGGCAGTCGTGTCGCGGTCGGGCAGGCCGCCATGGCCGTGGTTGATCTCCTCCATCGTCACCGGGTAGATGTCCGTGCGATCGCCGCGGAGTTTCTCGATCTCCTTCTTGAGCCACTTGTTGCGGTCATAGCGGCCGTACGCGGTATCGCGCGTGCCGATCATGTACGTGAAACGCGTGTTGCGCAGGTTGCGCGGCCAATCATTGAAATCATACGGCGCCGCCGCCGAGGCATGCACCGCGGCGAAGCTGTCGGCCATGATCATCCCCTGAAAAAACGCCCCGTACCCGCCGTGGGAATAGCCCATGAGGTAGACCTTGTCGGGGTCGATGTCGGCGTACACGGCCAACTGGCGGATGAGCTTTTCGGTCAGGTGCAGGTTATAGCCGGCGTAGAAGCCGTTCCAGTCGTTATTGGGGGCGCGGATGGCCAGGTACAGGTACCCGCCTTTTTCCGGATGGTCCTTGTAGTAGATCTGCATGACCTGCCACTGCTGGTCATTCAGTTCCTGCGGGGCATTACCGCCGCCGTGCATCGCGATAAACAGCGGCCAACCATTGGCGGGCATTGTGCCGACGGGCCGGACGACATATGGGCTGGTGTATTTATCCCACGTAACCTTCGAGCCCTTGACGTCGGCTTCGTATTCGCTGCGAGCGTGCCCGCTGACGTACGCGGCCCAGGCGGCCTTGCGGACAAACTGCGGATGCCTGGCCAGCAGCTCGTCGGCCGCCGCGTCGAAGGCGATGGCGCTCCGCTTGTCGGGGGCGGCCTGGAAATATTCCTTAAGCGCCTTGGAGACGGCGGCGCCTTGCGGCGAGGCAAACAGCCCATGCTCTTGCTCGCTCAGCGTCAAACGCGGGGACACTCGCGGCCGCGCCTGGTCCATCGACAACGTGAGGTCCTGCCCGTCCTCCTCCATCGTCAGGGTGTGCTTGAGCGTGAAGTTCAGCAGCGAGGCTTCGATGCGGTACTTCTTGCCCAGCGCCAGCGTGAGGACGAGCTTGTCGTTGAGGTCGTGGCGCTCGTCCTTGGCTGTGCCGTCGAACACCTTCTTGTCTGCCTCGTCGGTGACAACGAGCTTGGCCGGGACTCGCTGCTTTTTGGGACCGGCGACGACTGTCAGCGTCAGCCTCCCTTGCCCTGCCGGCGGGGGCGGCACCTTGGCGGCGTAATGTGTGGTGACGTTGACGGCGGAGACGTAATCCACATTCGGCGCCCACGCCAGGAGGAATCGGGTGGGCGTTCGTTTGAAGCTGGCGGCGTAGATCGAGTGGACGGGGTCGTTGGCCATTCCGGCCGACGCGCGGCCGACGAACCAGGCGATGTCGAGCTTGTCACCGGTGGCTTCGGCGGCGCCGGTGAAGTGCCATCGGCCGTCCCAGACTTCGACCCAGGAGTGGTTGCCGCTGCCGTCGGTCCAGATCGTGCCGACGAACCGCGCGGGCACGCCGACAGCGCGGCAGGCGTCCACGGCAAGAATCGCCAGGCCGGTACACGAGGCCTTGCCCGAGGCGATCGACTCATACGGGCTCTGGTCGGGCTTGGCCCGCTCGGTCGAGTAGCGCACCTTCAGCAGCGGAAAGACCTGGGTGTTGATGGCGCCGGCGGCCTGCGTGATGGTTTTGCAGTCTTTGATCAGCGGCAGGAAGCGGGTGTAGAAATCTTTGCGCCACTGGTCGCGCCGCTCGTTGACGCAGCAGTAGGGGAGGATCTCGTTGAGGAACATCTCCTTGGAGATCGTCTTGCCCCAGGGGACCTGGTCCATGACCTTGTAGGCATACTCGACGTTCTCAAGCAGAAAGTCGGCCGACAGGCTCGTCAAGTCGCGCGGCGGCATGTTGGCGATGAGGAACTCCATGCCCTCGCGCTGGGCGGTGGGAACTTTGTCCAGCGCCTTTTGAAGCTGGGGGGCATTGGCGCCGGCGCTCTTGAGCGCCGCGGCCACAGCCGGGGCGCTGGATGGTTGGATGAGTGGATGGGTGGATGGTTGGGAAGTCTGGGCGCAAGCGGCCTGGATGCTCGCCAGAATCACGATACCAGTCGCCACGCGTGCCGCAATGAGCGGATTCATCGTCTATCCTTAGTCTGGAGAAGCCATCTTTTATGGGTGCCATGGCGGCCGTCGTCCAGCGCCATGTCTCCGTTGCGTGAAGCGGTATTCTATCAGCAGCGGTCCTCGAGCAAAACTCCAGGCCGGCGCGCAGGACTCAAGTCAGGACAATGCGAGGCCGGAACGGCCGGCAGATGATAGCCGGGTTGTTCCGCCGCGGAACCCCCGGGAACGATCCCTTTTTGATTCAAGCCCTGAAAGGGCGGCACAAAGGCGGGGGAAAGTGCCGCCCCGCTGGGGCTGGGGATGGGAAAGAGCCCTCGTTCCGGGGCCTCACGCCCCCGGCCACGATATGTCGGCCCTTTGGCCCTGCGGATCGTTCTTCTTTCCTTAGCACGCTTGAGCGTGCTTGCTGGAAGCACGCTAAAGCGTGCTGACAATAGAAGGATCCCTGCATGCTCACCCCGGCGTAAGACGCCGGGGCTAGGTCCGCCTTCGGCGGGACAAAACCCGCTGAAGCGGGTTAAGGACCGATCCACTTCTTGCTTATCCTCGGCAGGGGGATATAGTGCGTTCTTTATCCCACAGGAGTTGGCCGATGCCAAAACTATCCACCACACGTTCCGCTTCCCACAGGAAGAATGCCGCCAAATCCCGCTTTGACTGGTTCAACGAGGCCAAGTTCGGCCTCTTCATCCACTGGGGGCTGATGGCCAAGCTCGGGGCCGCGCTGACGGGCAACACGCACGTGACCGAGATTGAGAACAAGACCTCGATCAACACGTACCGCGAAATCGCCAGGACGTTCAACCCCGTCGCGTTCGATGCCGACAAGTGGGTCCGCATGGCCAAGGCCGCCGGGATGAAGTACGTCGTCTTTATCTCCAAGCACGTCGAAGGCTTCGCCATGTTCAACTCCAAGGCCACCCCGCACAACATCGTGGCCGGCACGCCGTTCAAGCGCGACCCGATGGCCGAGCTTTCCAAGGCCTGCAAAAAGCACGGCCTGACAATGTGTTTCTATTACTGCCAGGTGCTGGACCTGGAAGACCCCGATGCCGTGGGCAACAGCGTCGACTACCCCGACCAGGACGCCAAGGTCCTCCAGCGATTCCTCGACCGCAAGGTCAAGCCCCAGCTCCGCGAACTGCTGACGCAGTACGGGCCCATCGGCCTGATCTGGTTCGACGTGCCCGTCAAGATCACCAAGGCCCAGAGCCAGGAACTCGTCGACCTGGTGCGGTCGCTCCAGCCTGACACGCTGATCAACAGCCGCATCGGACACGGGCTGTACGACTACATCTCGGCGATGGACAACGACAACCCCAACGCCGGTTATTCGCTGCCGTGGGAAACGCCGGCGACGATGAACAACAACTGGAACTACGCCGCCAACGACAACGCGTACAAGAGCCCTCGCGAGATCATCCGCACGCTGGTGGACATCGTCAGTAAGGGCGGCAACTATCTGCTGAACATCGGGCCGACGCCCGAGGGCACGTTCCCCGGTCCGTCGGTGCGGCGGCTGCAGGATCTGGCCAAGTGGATGGCCCCGCACAGCGACAGCATTCACGGCGCCGGCGCCTCGCCGCTGCCGCGCCAGTACGTCTATCGCTGGGGCCGCGTGACGACCAAGGGCAGCCGCCTGTTCCTGCACATCTTCGACTGGCCCCTCGACGACACGCTGACCCTGGCCGGCGTGCGCAACAAGATCCGCAAGGCGTATCTGCTGGCCGACAAGAGCAGGAAGCCCCTCAAGTGCACCCGCAGTGCGGCCGGCGACCTGAGCGTATACGTTCCGGCGGAAAAACTGCCCGCGCGGCTGCTGGACGACATCGACACCGTCGTGGTGCTCGAACTGGCCGGGGCGCCGGACATCGACCCGCGCGTCGTGCTGGGCAACAAGGACAAGACAGTGCTAGCCGCGTACGAAGCCCGCCTGCACGGACCTAACGCCTCGCACGTCGAGTGCGTCTGGGACGCGTGTGTGGCGATGGCGCCCGACTGGCAAGCCGGGGCCGACATGTGGGCCGCCCTGCCGGGGCAGTTCGCCGGCAAGCGATTGAGCTGCGTGTCCAACTGGCGGGCGGAAGATTCGCTGAGCTGGGAGATCCGCGTCGACGCCCCCGGCACATACGACCTCGATCTGACCTACGACGCCCCGAAGGACTCCGTCGGCAGCGAGTTCGTGGTGACCATCGGCAAGCAGACCATCGCCGCCAAAGTCGAATCGCAAGGCTACGGCTTCGAGATGAAGAGCATCAAACTCGGCAGCGTGGCTTTCGACAAACCGACAAGCTGCACGGTCTCGATCAAGCCCAGGACGCTGACCGGCACGTGGCTGATGAATCTCGAATCCGTCACGCTGACGCCACATTAATATAAAATGCGGCCCCATGGAGTGCGGCAGCCTTAGCTGCCGCTTTGGTTGTTTCTACGATGGTGCTGTAGCGCGGCTGCGAGCATTGCCGCGACCGAAAAACATCCAAAGCGGCAGCTAAGGCTGCCGCACTCCATAGATGTCAGAAGTCTTCTTTTTCCGGTTCGGCGGTGCTGTCGTCGCCGGCTTTCTTTAGGCCGCCGCCCCAGAAGAACTTCTGGCTCAGGCGGGCGAAGCTGACGTAAAGCGTGGGCACGACGACCAGCGTCAGCACCGTGGCGATGGCCAGGCCGAAGATGATCGCCACGGCCATCGGACGCCAGAACTGGCTGGACTCGCTCTTGGTGGCGAAGGCGAGGTTCTCCAGATCCACGCCCATGCCGATGGCGGTGGGCACCAGGCCCAGCAGCGTGGTGACGGCAGTGAGGATGACCGGGCGCAGGCGCGTGGCGCCGGCTTCGATGGTCGCCTCGATGAGGTCCTTGCCTCGCTTCTGCAACTGCCGCGTATAGTCCAGCAGCACGATGGCGTTGTTGACGACGATGCCCGCCAGGCTGATCACGCCGATGCCGGTCATGATGATGCTGAAAGGCGTGGCCGTGGCCATCAACCCGATCAACACGCCCTCCAGGCTCAGCAGAACGGTCACCATGATGATCATCGGCACGGAGATCGTGTTGAACTGGATCACCAGAATCAGCGTGATGCTCAACAGGGCGAAGATGAAGGCCTTGTTCAGGAATGCCTGGGCCTTCTGCCGCTCTTCCTCTTCGCCGGCGTAGCTGACGCGGTAGCCTTCGTCCACGACCAGCGTGTCGGGCGGTCCGACCAGGTCCGGATAGGCCGCCGTCAGCGCCTTGCGGTTGAGGCGCAGCACGTCGTCTTTAGACACTTTGCCGCCGGCGATGAGCTTGCGGTCGACGTCGTCCTGCTCGGTCTTGCCCAAATCTTCGACCTGCACCACGCCCGGGGTAGCCAATGCGTCGTTGACGGCCGAGAGCACCGTCTCGCGAGCGAAGGCATCGACGGCCTCATTGGTAATAGCGGCCGGTTGGGTCTGGGCGGTCCGGGTGCGGGCGCTCAGACGGCTGGACAGATCGGTTCTGGCGGCGGCGTCGCTTGTCAGAGCGCGCAGGGCGATGTTGGCGGTGTCGCTGTTCTTGTCTTTGGCGGCGGCGATCAGGCGCGGGCCGAACCCGGAGGGGGCAAGCATGGCCTGCGAGAAGGTCTTCCAGTTTCGGATGTCGCTGGAGCGCAGGGTTAGGCGGCCCAGCGGTCCCAGGCGGCGCTGCACTTCGGCGAGCACTTCGGTGCTCAGGCGTCCGTCGGCGTCGCCGGAGAGGGTGACGACGCGTTTCTGGTCGATGCGACTGATGGTTCCGAACCCGCCGGCGTAGGTGAACTCGCCCAGCGACGACAGGGGCACGGCCTTTCCACCGCTGGTCGGGACGCGCAGGCGCAGCGTGTCCTGGATGCGGCTGCGCTGCGACTCGGGCAGGCGGATGGTGATGTCGTACTCGTCGTTGAACTGCCGGTAGATGCCGACCTTGGAGCCGAAGATAGCGGTCTTGAGGAAGTTGCCGATCACGCGGCTGTTGACGCCCAGGCGGGCGGCGCGGCGGCGGTCGACCTTCATGCGCAGCTCCGGGCGGGCGGCTTCATAGTCGCTGGAGAGGTTCACCAGGCCCGGCACGTCGTTGATCATCGCCTGCCCGCGTGCGGCCAGGCCGGAGAGCTTCTTGAAGTCCTCGCCGATGAACCGCACGGTGACAGCCGCCCCGGTCGGCGGGCCGTTCTGGGGTTTCTCGACGACCAACTCGACGCCGGGAATGTCGTCGAGGTACTGGCGCATGGCGGTCAGGGCCAGGGTCGGGTCCTTCTTGCGATCCTCGAAATCGAGGAATTGCAGCGTGATGGTCGCCACGTGCGGACCCGAGGCCTCGCCGGTCAGGGCCGCGGAGATGCTGTTTCCGGGCGAGCCGACGTTGCTGATCATGTATTCCAGCTCGTGCTCGTCCCAGTGCGGGTCGATGCGCGACTCGACCAGCCGCGCGATGCGGTCGGTCTCGTGAATGTTCGTGCCCTGCGGGGCGCGGATCTTCACCAGGGCGTTGCGGGGCTCGGTGTCGGGGAAGAGCTGCACGCCGTGCCCCAAGATGCCGAAGGCGATGACGGTGACGATCAGGATCAGGAACGAGCCGCCCAGCGTGATCGCCCGGTGCGCCAGGGCCTTGGCCAGTGCCCAGCGATACATGCGGATGATCAACGGGTCGCGGGCCGATTCAATCTTGCGCTTCACACCGCCGCCGAACATCGAACAGATCGTCGGGTTGATCACCAGCGCCACCAGCAGCGAGCACGTCAGGGTGATGATCAGGCAGATGGGCAGGTACTTCATGAAGCTGCCCATGATGCCCGGCCAGAACATCATCGGCGCAAAGGCCGCCAGCGTCGTCAGGGTGCTGGTGACGACTGGCCAGGCGACCTCCGCCGTTCCGCGCCGGGCGGCCTCGATGCGCTTGTAGCCCATCTGCATGTGGCGGTAGATGTTCTCGACGATGACGATGGCGTTGTCGACGAGCATGCCCAGGGCCATGATCAGCCCGAAGAGGATCATCATGTTGAGCGTGTAGCCCAGGATCTCGATGACGGCGAAGCTCATCAGCATGCTCAGCGGGATGATCGTCGAAACGATCAGGCTGGTGCGCAGGCCCATGAACACCATCAGCACGACGACGACCAGCACCAGGCCGGTGAAGATGTTGTTCTCCAGGTCCGACAGCATGCTGCGGACGTGGTCAGACTGGTCCATCGTGATCTTGAAGGTCACGCCCATCGGCGCCGCGGCGCGGAAATGCTCGAGCACCACCTTGGCCGTGTCGACGATCGAGAGGATGTTCGCTCCGCTGCGCTTCTTGACGGCCACCGTGATGCTCTCGTCGCCGTTGAGGCGGGAGTAGGTGTCGCGGTCGCGGAAGGTGTCATGGATGCTCGCGATGTCGGAGAGGTAGATCGTGCGCCCGTCGCGGGTGGCCACGGGCAGCAGGTCGACCTCCTCGGGCTTCTGGAACTCGGCGGGCACGCGGATGTTGAACCGCATGCCGGGCGTTTCGAGCCCGCCGGCGGAGACGTTGACGTTTTCCGACGGGATCAGTTGCATGACCTCGGGGATGCTCAGGTTGTAGGCGGCGAGGCGGTCGGGGTCGATCTCGACGCGGATCTCGCGCTCGCGCGCCCCGAGCACCTGGCACTCGAGCACGCCGGGGATCTTCTCCATCTCGTCCTGCAGGCGATCGGCGATCACCTTCAACCGCGCCGGCGAGGCGTCCCCGGCGACGTTGATCATCAGGATCGGCATCTCCTGGAGGTTGATCTCGGCGATGGTGGGTTCCTTGCGTTCCTCGACGGTCGGCAGGTCGGGCTTGGCCTGGTCGATGCGGTCGCGGACGTACTGCAGGGCGTCGTCGATCTTGATCTCGGGGAAAAACTCCAGCGAGATCATGCTCATGCCTTCGGCGCTGCTGGAACGCATCTCCTTGAGACCCTTGAGACCGGCGAGCTTGTCCTCGAGCTTCATCGTGACGGAGGTCTCGACGTCCTCGGGGCTGACGCCCTCGTACGTCGTCGTCACCAGCACCTTGGGGATCTGCACGTCGGGAAAGCTCTCCCGGGGAAGGGTGATGTAGCTGTACACCCCGGCCACGATGATCAGCAGGATCATGACCATGATCGTGGTGCGGTTCTTGATGGCGGCGTCGGTGATAATCACGGCGGGTTACCTGGGGGTCTTCCCCGAAGCGGGTTTGGCTGCTCCATCGGCGGCGATCGGCGGCGGGCTGTCCAGACCGTTGGGCCGGTATGGCCCCTTGATTCCGCGCACCACGACCTCCTGACCGGGACCGACGTACTGCTGGCCCTCGACGATCAGACGGTCGCCCGACCGCAGGCCATTGCCCGCCTGGCCGTTGGAAGGCAGCACGCGAATGCGGTCGTCCTTCATCAGCCCCACGCGCACGAATCGCGGCTGGGCCTTGTCGTTCTCGACCACCCAGACGGTATAGCCTTTTTCCAGCGGCAGGATCGCCCCCAGGGGCACCATGATCGCGTCGCGCACGACCTGGCGCTGCAGGCGCACGCGCACCATCTGTCCGCTGCGCAAGGCGCGACCCTTGCCCTCGGAACCGGTGCCCTCACCGTTGGGAACCGTCAATTCCGTGCGGCTGGTCAGCGACTGGGCGTTGGCCAGTTCGCTGATGTAGCGGATGGTGCCTTGGAGCTTGCGGGGCTGGGTCGCCGACGTTCCGCCCGTCGAGGCCTGCGACACCGCCGCCTCCTGGTCGTCCGTCGCCGTCAGACCGGTATAGACCGCCACGGCGTCGCCCTTGCGGAGCAAGGCCACGTCGCGCTCGGGGGCGTCGACAACCACCACCGCCGGATCGAGGTCCACAATTTCGGCGATGCACATGCCAAGCTGAATGTACTCGCCTTCTTCCTTGGGCAGTTGATTGAGCACGCCCTCAATGGGCGCCACGATCGTGGCGCGCTCGAATTTGGCCTTGGCCGCGTCAAACAGCGCCTGGTTCACCCCCGCATTGCTGCGGGCTACATCCAGCTCGCTGTCGGTCGCCAGCGGCGGCGTGCGCTTGTGCAGCGACTCGATGCGCTCCAGCTCACGCTGCGAAATCTTCAACTGGCTGCTCGTGCGGTCGAGCTCGGCCTTGAGTAGGTCAGTGTTGAGCTCGATGAGCTTGGCGCCCTTTTTGACCACCTCGCCCTCGCGGCCGTGAATCTTCATGATCCGCCCGTCCACCTCCGCGCAAACCTGCACCACGCGATTGGGCTCGACCACGCCGGGAATGACAAACGTGTCTGGCATCTCCGCCAGGGGCTCGATGACCTCTACGGTCACGTTGACCGGTTTGCGCTGCGGCAGAGAGGCTTGCGGCCGCGAGCAGCCCGCGGCGATTGTCGCCGCGACCAGCCCGCCCAGAACCAGCAGCGCCATGCGCTGGCCCCGGCGGGACGGGCATCGCTCGCGCTGTGTTCTTGTGCCATCGTCACGCATCGTGGTTTCCCTTTTGTTGTACGTCCGCGCCGTGCGGCGCTCCGGCGGCCATGCTCGTCACCAGCCCGTTCTTGAGCGCTTCGAGAAAGTCCTCGTCTACCGCGGCCCCGACACCCAGGATGCTCTGGAGCGTCAGGCCGTTGAGCAGGGCCATCACCGTCGCGCTGGACCATTGTGGGTCCATGTCGCGAAACTCGCCGCTGGCCACGCCTTGGTTCACGATCGCCTCGATGCGCCGGCACTGGTCTTGGTGAAGCCCGCGCATCGCCTGGATCATCTGGCCCTGAGGGTCTTCCCGCGAGGCCGCCAGCCAGAACTCCAGCACCAACGCGCCCATCGCGCGAAAACGCTCGAAGTCGTGATACCACACGTCCAGCAGCCGCCGCAGCTTCTCGCCCGAGCCGATCGGCTCGCCGATCAACTCGTCGGTCTGCTGCTGGGCCGAGGCGATACTCTCCTTGAACAGCGCCAGGAACAGGTCCTGCTTGCTCTGGAAATAGTTGTACAGGCTGCCCTTGGCGACCCCCGCCTGCGAGGCGATCTGGTCCATCGTCGTTCCGGCATAGCCGTGGGCGTCGAAGGCCTTGCCCGCCGCGGCCAGAATGTCCGCCCGCCGATTGCCATGATGCCCGTTGGGCGAGGCGCCCGGCGCGCCGTCCGCTTGGCCCTGAGGCGCGTCGGAGCCGCCGCCAGCCGGGGCGTCTGTCGGTTTGTCGGACGAGTCGTCCATTGTCTTCGTCTCCAGAGCCGCTCAAATGTCCCAAGCAGGCAAGCCAAGAGTCTCCACCCGCAAGGGCCATCGAAATCGTCGTTCAGTCCGGCCAACAGTAAGGTCATTCACTTAATCTATCGCGATTGTGCCTACGACTGACCGGTCAGTCTGCCCTATTTCATGACTGACCAGTCAGTCACAACATACTAGCTCCTCTTGCGGCACTTGCAAGAAAATTATGGAAGGCGCCAGGGCGATCTGGTTGCGCCCGAGCGAAGCGAGCCCGCAGGTTCTTCCGGTTCTATTGCGGATCGCCAGCCAATCCCTTGGCGTCTTTGTCGCCCAACTGCAATTTGGCCGGAGCCTTGGCTATTCGCTTGCGCACTTGTTTGATGTGCTCAGCAGGAGGGATATCCTCCGGGGAGGTACCCCCGATTCGCTTGATGGCGTCCCTCACTTCTTTGCCGACCCGCGCATGGGTTTCGATAGCGCGGCCTGGATCATGGATGTTTTCCCGTGCGAGTTTCTCGCGAGTCTGCGTCATCCGGAACTGATTGGCCGCCAATTCCGTCGTATCCATCCGATCCATCAGTTGTTCTTTGGCGGGAATCCCTTTGCGGGCTTTGATCTGCTCTCTGCCCAACCCGCCGTATAGCCCTTTGTACCCGGCGTCGTGAAACATCCCGAACATCCGATCCTGGACTCCGGCCGTCCTGGCGGCGCCCGAAAGCGCTTTGAACTCTTGGGAGGTCTGCTTGCGGATCTCCAATCGCTCCAGATCGGCTGCCGTCGTATCGGATATCTCCTGTCTGCGGGTCTGGACAGCGAAGTATTTCTGGGCTTCAGCGATTTGAGCGATGCGAGGGTCGCCATTCTGCGCGATCAAATAGCATGCGAAGCGGGAAAGCATGTAGTCGTCAACGTCTCGAACGCCCCCCTTGCCCAAAGCGATCATTTTGCGCGCGCGCGCAAAGTGATGCGCCGGATCATTGCCTGACTGTTCACAAGAGATTATGCCTTTCTTGATCGCCTTCTCGAAACTGCGCCATTGCTTATATCCCAACAGTGGCTGCAGTTGCCGGGCTGTCCAGTATTCTGCCCCATGCTGGTTCAGATTCTTCAAACTCTCAAACGGACTGCGATCAGAAGCCGGCAAATGGTTTTCAGACATGAAGATTATCCTTTTCCGCCCGCTATCTTTTGAGGCATGAACAATAGCCTATCCCCGCCCAACATCTCTGTCAAAGAGGAAGCGGGAGGCGATATCCATTGGACCAGTTCGGCGTCCGGCCGTAGAATTGCGGGCAACCAAGATCGGGAGACCAACATGTACTATCTCTATGCGTTGGCGGTGGCGGCGGTTCTGGCGGCCTCGAGCGCTCCGCCGGTCGTGCCGGATGGGGCGCCCACCTTCAAGAGCGGGCAGTACCGCCTGGCGGTGAAGAAGATCGATCTGCAATCGACGCTGGACTACGCCCAGCCGTCCAAGACGCGGCATCAGATCGAGATCGATGCGGTGATCGCCACGCCCGAGAAAGTCGACGCCGTGGCCGTAGGCAAGCACCTGGAGGTAGTCTCGGTTATCGGCGCCGGCGGCGAGCAGTTGCTCAAGCCCTCCCGGAGCAAGGCCTCGGGGACGTACAAGGCCGACGCCTTCAGCATCGTACACGCCAAGACGCTGTCGGCCGAAGCGGTGGTGGACCGGGTGGAGCTGATCGCGCCGGCCACGCAGATCAAGACGATGAAGCTGGCGACGCAGGTCATCGTGGCCAAGTCGCGTCAGACCAAACGTCTCGCGGCGGTGGTGATGGAAGATATGGTCGAGGCGGCGCCGGGTCTGGAGGTTCGCGTCGCGAGCCTGCGGATGAGCGCCAAGCGAGAACTCGAGGTATCCATCGAGTTCAAACGCGGCAAGAACGGCGTGGGGTTTCCGTTCCTCGAAGCCGTCTACGCTCTCGACGGCGAAGGCAAGACCCTCGGCAGCGGGCGGATAGGCGAAGGGGACCCGATAGGCGCCAGAGGCAAAGTCACCGCCAAGTTCCCCCTGGCCAGCGACGAAGTACACCGGACGCTCAAGCTTGTGGCCGTCACCGAAGACCGGGTCGAGCCCATCGAGTTCGAGCTGAAGGGCTTGTTCATGAAACCGTAATGTCTCCGTCGGTGGCGAAAAGCCCTTGTCGCGCGGGGGGCGGGCGGGTAGATTTTTCTCAGGCACTTTCCGGGCAGATGCCGCCGCGGCGGTCCGATGCGCACTTCCCGGAGCACCATCTTGTGGAAAGGACGAACCTTGTCAACCGCAGCCCTTGGCGCCCCGCGATCGCTCGAACGCAGCGGGCATGAGAAGTTCCTGTTCGTGGCGTGCTTCGTTTCGCTGGTGGCGACCTCGGTGGCATTCGTCATCCGCGGGTTTGTCATCGGCGAGCTGGGCAGGACGTTCAATCTCAGCCCCACGCAGCAGGGCGAGATCATCGGTGCGGGCTTCTGGCCTTTCGGCATCAGCATCGTGCTGTTCAGCCTGATCATCGACCGCGTCGGCTACGGCAAGAGCATGATCTTCGCCTTCTTGTGCCATGTGGCGTCGGTGGCCCTGACGATCTTTGCGACCTCGTACGAACACCTGTACCTGGGCGCCTGCCTGTGCGGGCTGGCGGCAGGAACGATCGAGGCCGTCATCAACCCCGCCGTGGCGACGATGTTCCCCAACAGCAAGACCAAGATGCTCAGCGTCCTGCACGCGGCGTGGCCGGGCGGCATCGTGCTGGGCGGGATCATCATCCTGTCCATGGGCGAGGCGAAGACTCTGGATATCGGCTCGTGGACGGTGCAGGCCTGGCAGGCCAAGGTCGCCCTGCTGCTGGCGCCCACGATCGCCTACGGACTGTTGATGCTGCGGGCGAAGTTCCCCGTCAATGAGCGGGTGGCCGCCGGCGTGCCGTATCGCGACATGCTCAAAGAGGCCGGCGCCCTGGGCGCCCTGATCGTGCTGTACATGATCATGAAGGAGATCGGGCGCGTCGTGTTGACCCACATCGCGATCCTGAACCAGAAAGCGTTCCCGGTCTTTTCCATTCCGTTGACGTGGGTCGACGTGATCGTCTACGGCGTGATCATCGTCTCGGTGGTCTCGTACCTGATCTACACCCGCTCCCTGGGCCGGGCCATGTATATCTTCCTGCTGCTGGTGATGATCATGCTGGCGATCACTGAACTGGGAACCGATGGCTGGATCTCGGAGCTCCGCGACCCGGCGATGAGGAAACTGGGCATGAAGGGCGGATGGATCCTCATCTACACCGCCACGCTGATGATGATCCTGCGATTCATCATCGGCCCGATCGTCAAGGTGCTCAAACCCCTGGGCGTGCTGCTGGGCGGGTCGCTGTTCGCCGCGGCGGGGCTTTATCTGCTGTCCGACGCCTCGGCCGCCTGGTGGATTCTGCTGACAGCCACCATCTATGGAATCGGTCAGGCGTACTTCTGGCCGGTAACGCTGGGCGTGGTGGCCGAGCGTTTTCCCAAGGGTGGAGCGTTGACGATCAATGCCATCGGCGGCATGGGCATGCTGGGCGTGGGGATCATCGGCGGACCGCTGCTGGGATGGATCCAGGACTCCAGCATCGAGAAGAATCTCAAGAACGAAACCGCCATTTACAGCAAGTACATCGACACCCCCAAGACCAGCTTCCTGGGCGAGTACCGCCCGCTCAACGCCGAGCAGGTCAAGCTCCTCAAAGACAAAGTCGATCTGGCCGGCCGCCCCGACGCCGGAAAACCGGACAAAGACTACCGCGACCTCGTGGCCCGCAGCTACAAGCCCTTTGCCCAGGCCAAGAAGATCGAAAACCCGTCGCTGGAACAGATGATCCAGGTGCTTGCCGAAAAAGATATGATCATCTCCGGCGCCGGACTTGACGCGGCCAAGGCCGACCTGGCCAAGATCACCGAGGCTCAGACCATCGGGAAGCAGGATGCCATGAAACAGATCGCCCTGCTGCCGGTCATCATGGCGCTGTGCTACATCGGCCTGATTATCTACTTCCGAACCAAGGGCGGATACAAGGCCGTCGAGTTGACCGCCAATGGGGAAACCGAAGTCGTACCCACGCTCAGGCGCGAATTAGCCGACGAGGCCGCAACGCCCAGCGAATGAGGTCGGACAGGATGGATCCTCAGGCCCCGGCCGCTTCGGCGCCGGGGCCTGTTTATTGCGCTCAATGGGCTGGGTTCACCGCAGAGGTCGCCGAGAACGCGGAGAAGCAATAATGATCGATCACGCGGATGCAGGAAAGAGCGGCTTATTTCCCATCCTGATTCCCTGCGGCCTCTGCGGCCTCCGCGGTGAATCCATCAACGTCCCTGGCGGCGGCGCAGGTCGACGCTGGTGTAGATAGCCGATATCACCGCGGCCAGAAATACTGTCGCCCCTACGACCAGCACGCCCACTCGGGTCTTCCTGGCCTCGAACCCGGCGATATCCTCTTGGCGCTGCCGCTCGATGGCCGCCAGGCTCTGCTCGATTTCCTGTGACGTGGGAGGCCGCGTCGACGGCTGCGTTTTCGGGGAAGCCGATCGGCCCGGCGGCGCGTAAGGCGCCGAGGCGCTCTGCGTGTCCGGCTGCGTTGTCGCCACCTTCACGTTCAGGATGTGATATTGCTGGCTCACCCAGCCCATGTAGATTCCAAGACCGGCCATCAAACCCAGGAGCGTTCCGTAGAGGACGCCTCGTTTGACGCTGGTTGAGCGCCTGGCAAGAAAGCCCGCCGCCACGCCCATGATCGCCACGGCAGGATAGGGATTGGAAAAACCGTGAAAGCCGATGTACCCCATCGCCAGGAAGCCCATGGCGGCAAAGAAGCCGCGCCGGATGCGCCGCAGCGTGTCGGTGTTGTCCTTGTCGGCCATCGTCACGGTCCTTCCGGTCGCGTCGCGGCGGCGGGCAAGGGGGGCAAGGTGATGGGATCCGCCAACAGCCGGAAGAATCCGCTGGTGGTGACAATCTGCTCCTGGGACGTGCCCGTCACGATCATGGCCTCGGTGTCCTCTTGGCTTTCCAGAAGCGCCAGGCCCGCCGGACCCAGCACGCTCAGGGCGGTCGACCAGGCGTCGGCCTCGGCGCCGTCGGCGGCTATCACCGTTACCGAGGGATAGGTATCGACCGGCCGCCCGGTTCGCGGATCGACGATGTGGCTATAGCGTTTGCCCTGGATCTCGACGAAGCGTTCGTAGTTGCCGCTGGTGGAGACGGCGCCGCCGGTCAATCGCAGAGTTCCGATCGTCTGGGCGTTCTCGTCCATGCCGCGATGCCAGGACGGGTTGCGGATGCCGATGTGCCAGGGCCCGCCGCCTTTGGACTGACCGAAGCATCGCATGTTGCCCCCGACATTGACCAGGCCGCCGCGCACGCCGTGGGTCTGCATCGCCTTGGCCGCCTGGTCGGCGGCGTAGCCTTTGGCAATGCCGCCCAGGTCCACCCCGTCGCTGGCAGCGAGCTTGACCGCCCCGCCCGCCTGGAGGGAGATCTTGTCCCAGCCGACCTTCTTCATCGCCGCGGCGATCTGCTCGTCGGTGGGCAGGCGTTTCTCCTGGGCGCACTGCTTCCAGAGCGTCACGATCGGGCGGCAGGTCGGGTCGAAGGCCCCGCCGCTGCGCCGGGTCATCTCGCGCGCAGTGCGCAGCAGGGTCATGATCTCGGGTGAAAGCGGCACCACTTGCCCCACCGGCGCGGCGTTGAACTGCGACAGTTCCGACTGCGATAGGTAGACGCTCATGAGCGCCTCGACCTGGCGCAGAGCCTTGAGCGCGTCGATCATCGCCTGATTGATCGCTTCCTCGTCGCCAAAATCGCCCGTGGCGGTGATCTCCGTCACCGTGCCCATGATGCTCTCGTCCCGCGTGGTGCGCGAGATCATCTCGTGCCCTTGCGCGGCACGCCATCCCGACCAGATCAGCGCCACAAGAATCACCAGCGTCGAAGCTACAGCCGCAACGCGCCAAAAGGCCCCGCTGCCTTGCCCTGTGCGATACGGTTCAGGATAGCTCATGTGTCGCCGTCACGATCGTGTGCATGCCCCCGCGGGGCGTGAATGTGCCTGTCACCGTCATCCGCCGCGGGCGCAGGGCCTCGACCAGGTCGTCCAGGATGCGGTTGATCACGTCTTCGTAGAACACGCCCTGGTTGCGGAACCCCTGCAGGTACAGCTTGAGGCTCTTGAGCTCGACGCACAGGTCGCCGGGGGTGTACTCGATCTCGATGGTCCCGAAATCCGGCTGACCGGTCTTGGGACAGACCGACGTGAACTCCGGCGCCACGTGGCGCACAACGTACGCCCGCCCCGGCCGCGGATTACCGAACGTTTCAAATGTCGCCATCTTGCTTCTCCCGATAGCGCCCCGCCGCTCCAGCGGCAAGGACCCGGTACATTCACAGCTTACCGCGTTTGGCAAGGCCCTGCAATGCAGGCGCGCAGGGAAGAAGCGTGTGTCCCGGTGAAGCCTACCGCCCCTTTACAATGAAAGGAACTGCTGCAATGTCAGGTCGCAGTCTCGCAGAATTGCCCGCGTAAGCCCCGGCCCGAGATCTTCGCCGGCATGCACTGGGACAACTGTTGCTCTGCCGTCAGAATGACGCAGAAAATGGTGGCTGCCCCGAACTCGAATCACTTCAAACCCCGCCCTTTTCAAGATTCGGATCACTTCCCGCCCACGCAATCGGGGCATCTTGCTCATGATTCCACCGCGACCCGCTGCACTCCAACAAATTCATGCACTTCATCTTCGGTATCTTCCTGCGCCTCCAAACAAACCGCAATGGCCTCTCGGACTCGCTCGAGCAGCTTGTCCATAGACTTCGCCTGCGTGTGGCAGCCTTTGAGCTCCGGCACCGAAGCCACAAGCCAGCCTTTCTCATCCTTCTCGATGATTACGCTAAATTCGCGTCGCATGGAAAACTCCTTCATGAACCATTATAACAAATCGTGCGCCGTCACGCGGTAGCCCAATCTCGCATCCATGCGGCTTGTACCATCAGAAGTGCCTCGCTATAGTTCGCACTGACCATGAAACGCACTCAACCACCCAAACCCGCTGTCGTGCTCCTGTCGGGAGGGCTCGACTCGGCCACCACGCTCGCCGTGGCAGCCGATTCCGGCTTCGCCTGCCACTGCCTGAGCTTCGACTACGGCCAGCGCCACCGCTTTGAGCTCCAGGCGGCTGCACGCGTGGCCGCGGCGCTCAAGGCCGCCGACCACCGCGTCGTGAAACTGGACCTGACCGCCGCCGGCGGGTTCGGCCACAGCGCCCTGACCGACGCGATCGACGTGCCCAAGGACCGGACCGGGCCGCAGGTGGAATCCGAAATCCGCAATCCCAAATCCGCAATTCCCGTCACCTACGTTCCGGCCCGCAACACGATTTTCCTGAGCATCGCATTGGGGTTCGCCGAGGTGACCGGGGCGTTCGATATCTTCATCGGCGTCAACGCCGTCGACTACAGCGGCTACCCCGACTGCCGAAGCGAATTCATCGCCGCCTTCACGCGCCTGGCGAACCTGGCCACCGCGGCGGCCGTCGAAGGGCGAGGGCAGTTCGCCATCCACGCCCCGCTGATTCACATGAGCAAGGGACAGATCATCCGCACCGGCCTGGCGTTGGGCGTCGATTACTCGCTGACGCATAGCTGCTACGACCCGTCACCCGACGGCGCCGCCTGCGGCCGCTGCGACTCCTGCCGCCTGCGCCTGGCAGGATTCAAGCAAGCCGGGGTCAGCGACCCACTGACATACGTGACCGCTGAAGATTCCGGATGACGTTGCGCCCTGGGGAATCTGCCCCAACATGTTTTAAGCCCTGAAAGGGCGAAACATCATCGTGTGCCGCCCTTTCAGGGCTGGGACCGGAGGTGCGACCTGACCCAGGGCTGCGTCACTCGCTTCGCTCGCGACTGCGCCCTGGGCTGACGAATTGCAGGCCTTCGGCCCGCAGGTTGCGAGCGCGGCGGGACATGAAGAAGTAATCCGCAATCCGAAATCTGAGATCCGCAATGAGATTGGGCGCAGTCCGCGCTGTGACCTCAGCGACGGATTTGATCTTCGGAGGCGTTGTTTGGATCTTGCGACTGGTGACTTTCGCGTGGGAACACGCGCCGGTCGCACCCACACCCTCCCTTGCCCTTGCCCGCCAGCAGGATGCGATAGATCGCCGCCGCGGCCAACAACACCAGCACGGCGCCGATTGCGATATCCTGCCACATGGGTGCAGACTCCGCTGCTAAGAGTTTTTGTCGGCCTTACAGTCTTTGCAGTGCTCGGGGTCCTGGCGGCGATTGCAGTACTCCAGGAACTCCTGGACCCAGTCGGGCCCGGTGCGCGGGCAGTGCTCGATGAACTCGGCGAAGCTGCGCAGGCGCTCGAGCAGCTCGGCGTCGACGGCGTGTTCAAGGCGACAGGCATTGGCCTCGGCCGAGGCGGCGCTGACCCCCAGCACGCCGATGAGAAACCGCCTCAGGAACGTGTGAGTTCGCGTGATCTGCTGGGCCACTTGCTCGCCGGGCCCCGTCAGGGTGACCACCTCGTACGGGTCGTAATTCACCAGCCCGCGGGCGGAGAGGTTCTTCAGGGCCGCAGTCACCGAGGGCATGCCGACCTTCATGTGGTCGGCGATGTCCCGCACCCGGGCGACCTTGTTGCGCTGCACGAGCAGGCAGACCGCCTCAAGGTAATCCTCCTGCGAAGCGCTCAACTCGTGTTCGCCCGCCGATTTGTTCTTGGCATTCAAGGCTGGATGGTCCCATTGCGACGCACAGCGCGCCTGTGCAAAGTATAAGGCAAAACTCCTGATCCCCATAGCACTTTTGCAGGGCGACGGCGGCGACTCGCGCGGCGCCAGAGGACGCCAAACGGGCAAGCCGTCAGGCCGAGCCTTTTCATGGATGCGGTCCGCCGGTAGAATCCGTGTACACATGGCGAAACCCGCACCACGAGAAACCGCGATCTGGGTCGTCCAGCGCCTGGTCGAAAGAGGCTTCCAGGCGCTCTTCGCCGGCGGGTGCGTGCGCGACATGCTGCTGGAACATCCCGTCTTCGACTACGACGTCGCCACCAACGCCACCCCCGACGACGTGCAGAAAATCTTCCCCCGCGTGCTGCTGGTCGGCGCCAAGTTCGGCGTTGCCATGGTGCTCCACCGCGGCCGCAAGGTCGAAGTCACCACCTTCCGCTCCGATGCGTCCTACAGCGACGGTCGCCGGCCTGATGCGGTGACGTTCACCAGCGCCCGCGAAGACGCCCAGCGCCGCGACTTCACGATCAACGGGATGTTCTACGACCCGCTCAAGGATGAGCTGATCGACTACGTCGGCGGGCAGGACGACCTGCGGCGGCGGATCATCCGCACCATCGGCCGGCCCGAGCAGCGATTCGGCGAGGATTACCTGCGCATGCTGCGGGCGGCGCGGTTCTCCGTGCGATTGGGTTTCGCCATCGAGAGCGAAACAGCACAAGCCATCCGCGTCCTGTCCGACAAGATCACCGCCATCAGCGGCGAACGCATCTTCGAAGAGCTCAGCAAGATGCTCGTCCGAGCGTCAGCCGCCGAGGCGATGGACCTGCTGATCGACTTGAACCTGGCGCAGCATATCTTTCCCGACGAGCTGACGGCCGACGAGTCGCGCCTGACGCGAGCGCGGCAGCGGTTGGCGAAAGTCGCGCCAAAGAAAAACGTCACGCTGGCGCTGGCGGCCCTGCTGGCCGAGACGCCGCCCAAGGCCATCCGCGCCTGCGTGCGCCGCTGGGGCGCTTCGAATGAACTTCGCGATGAATTGAGCTACCTGGCCGCCCGCGTGGACGGATGGCAAACCGCCGCCGACACGCAATTGGCCGATTTCAAGTTCCTCATGGGCAGCCCCTACTGGCCACACCTTCAGGCCCTCTGGCACGCGCAGGAAAAACTCGTCACCGGCAGATTCGACCAAGCCAAACGCATCGCCGACCGCGCGACGGCCGTCAAGCCCGAAGCAGTCTGTCCCCCCGCCCTGATCACCGGCGCCGACCTGCACGCCCTGGGCGTGACGGACGGCCCCACCATGGGCAAACTCCTCCGCCGCCTCTACGAGGCGCAGCTCAACGAAGAATTTTCAACCCGCCAGGCAGCGATGGAACAAGCGCGGCGACTGACGGAGGAAATGCAGGAGAGGGAAAGTTAGCGGCGGAGCTTGCTCCGCGCGGTTGTTGAAGGGGGATAAACACGTTGAACAGTCGTCTTCGCTCTGCGAGCTACGCCGGACAAGAGTTCGACCGCTAATGGAAGAACACTTCTTTCTTCGCGCTGGCTACTGGGCTTGGTAGTCATTGCGGTCTTTGGATTTTTCGGCGAGCTTTTTGACTTTGAAATATCTGCCCATTGCTCCGAGGCCTATAGCGACCAGCACAATCCCAAGCACAAGCAAGAAAGCCGGAAACATCGTATCGGACTTTTGTGAATCCACGCGGCTCATCCAATACACGGAGCCAACGATAATAATAATCCCCAAGAACTGGAAACCGAGCGCTCTTCTGGCAAAGGCCCGCAAACGTGCAGAACCTTCGGCCGCCATGACTGTGTCAAAATAGGACATTAGCTTCTGGACATCTTCGGTAAGAGAGTCAAACTCCAGCCTTGTGCTGCCGACCCGAACAAACAGTCTCTTTTGCGGAGCAGAACCTAGCGGGATAATCATATTTTCTGCCAGATTGGGACTACATGTAGCCATGGTCTTTCCTAAAGCGTTGACCAAGACCACTTCCGACTCAGAAATGTCCAGGAACCAAGTTTCCCCTTTATAAACGCCCTTGTCGCAATGAATAACAATGCGATCCTTCACGCACATTCCCTTCTGTCCCTACACCCGGTTCCCTTACTCAAACCGCTTGATGATCAGGCAGGCGTTGTGGCCGCCGAAGCCGAAGCTGTTGGACAGCATGTACTGGACCTTCTTCTGGCGGGATTGATTTGGGATATAGTCCAGGTCGCAGCCTTCGCTGGGGTTGTCGAGGTTCCACGTGCCGGGCAGGACGTTGTCCTGCATCGCCTTGCAGCAGGCCACCAACTCCGCTCCGCCGGAGGCCCCGAGCATGTGGCCGGTGAGGCTCTTGGTCGAGGAGACCATCAGGCCGTTCCTGGCGTAATCGCCGAAAGCCTTCTTGATCGCGACGGTCTCGGCCATGTCACCGAGTTCTGTGCTGGTGCCGTGGGCGTTGATGTATCCGACCTGGTCGGGGGCGATGGCGGCGTCTTCCAGCGCCAGGATCATTGCATCGCACGCGCCGGTGCCTTCGGGCGATGGGGCGGTAATGTGGTAGGCGTCGCACGTGGCGCCGAAGCCCACCAGCTCGGCATAGATCTTCGCCCCGCGGGCCCTGGCGTGATCGAGCGTTTCGAGAATGACCACGCCGGCGCCTTCGGCCAGCAGGAACCCGTCGCGGTCCTTATCCCACGGGCGCGAGGCGTGGGCGGGGTCGTCATTGCGGGTGGACAGCCCCTTGAGGGCGCAGAAGCTGGCCAGGCCGATCTCGGTCAGGGCGGCTTCGCTGCCGCCGGTGATGACCACGTCGGCGGCGCCGCGCTGCAGCAGGGCCATCGCCTCGCCGACGGCGTTGGCGGCCGAGGCGCAGGCGGTGACGGTGGCATAGGACACGCCGGTGAGCCCGTAGAGGATCGAGATCGTTCCGGCGGCGGCGTTGCCCATCATTTTGGGCACCGTCAGGGGGCTGACGCGGGTGACGCCGCGGGCCATCATGATCTCGTGCTGTTCCTGCAGGGTCATCAGCCCGCCGATGCCGGTTCCGATGATGCAGGCATAGCGGCGGGCCTTGGCGGGGTCGAAGGCGATACCGCTGTCGCGGACGGCCTCGATGGCCGCGGCGGTGGCGTACTGGGTGAAGGGGTCCATGCGCCGTGCTTCGCGCGGGTCGACCAAGTCGGTGGGCGGACCGGCCCAATCGACGATCTGCCCGCCGATGCGGGAGGCGAAGGGCGCGGCGTCGAACCGCGAGATCGGGCGGATGCCGGTTGTTCCCTCCAGCAATCGCGCCCAGAACAGCGGCACGTCATGGGCGACCGGATTGACGGTCCCCAGCCCAGTGATGACTACGCGGCATCTGGACATCGAATGCCTGATCCACAGGCTCTAGGCCTTGTTGGAGTTCTCTTTGATGTAGTCGATCGCCTGGCCGACGGTCTGGATCTTCTCGGCTTCTTCGTCGGGGATGCTCAGTTCGAACTCATCTTCGAACTCCATCACCAGCTCGACGGTATCCAGAGAGTCCGCGTTGAGGTCGTTGACGAACGAGGTTTCGCGCGTGATTTCGCTCTTGTCCACGCCCATCTGTTCGGCAACGATGTCTATGACCTTATCTTCGATTTCGTCTGGCACTTTCATTCTCCTGCAACAACGACCTTAGGATTCACCCACCGCCGCCAGGGCTGGCGAGGGTGCGGTACTATAGCGTGACGATCAAACTCATGCAATACCAATTCCGGGCGATTACTGTCAAGCCGCAACGCGAATTTACGTGTGCATTCCGCCGTCGACGCTGAGCACCTGCCCGGTCATATAAGCGGAATTCTCCGACGCCAGGAACGCCACCGCGCGGGCGATGTCGCCGGGGGTGCCCATGCGCTCCATCGGAATCATCGCCAGCGCCATGTCCTTGGCCTGCTGGGGAAGCACTTCGGTCATCTCCGTGGCAATGAAGCCCGGAGCCACCGCGTTGACCCGAACGCTGCGCTTGGCCAGTTCCTTGGCCGCGGACTTCGTCAGGCCGAGCATGCCGGCCTTGCTGGCGGCGTAGTTGCCCTGCCCGCGGTTGCCTTCCAGCCCGCTGTAGCTGGACATGTTGACGATGCTGCCGCAGCGCTGGCGCATCATGACGCGGGCGGCGGCCCGAGTCCCGTAAAAGGCGCTGGTGAGGTTGACCTTGAGCACCAGGTCCCACTCCTCGTCAGTCATCATCACCACGATGTTGTCGCGCGTGATCCCGGCGTTGTTGACCATGACGTCGAGGTGGCCGTACTTCTCAGCCACCGCGTCGACCATCGCCGTCATGCCGGCCGAGTCCGTCACGTCCTGAACGCGGGTTTCGAGTTTGTCGCCGGGGTTGCCCAGGGCCTCGGGCAGTTGCCCCAGCAGGTCGGCCTTGAGGTCGACGGCCACGACGGTCATGCCCATCTTGAGCAGTTCTCGGGCGATCTCGCGTCCGATGCCGCGCGCGGCGCCGGTGACGATGGCGACCTTCTGATTGTCGGGGGTTGCAGCTACGGTTTTTGCCATTATTTTCACCTTGTTTCGTGGTTTCTCCGCTTGCCCAACACCGGCGACGCCGCAAGCGGCGGAGGAACCATACCTATGCGTTTGCGGTCAATTGTTCTACCGCGTCAGGGGCGTTGACGCAAGTGATGGGCAGTTTTCTGTCGATTCTCTTTGCCAGCCCGGCCAGCACCCGCCCCGGTCCGATCTCGTAAAACGCTCCGGCGCCCTGGGCGATGAGGTACTCCATGCACTGCTGCCAGCGAACGGGCTGGACAAGCTGCGCCAGCAGTTTTGCGGGGATCTCTGCCGCCGAGGCGTACGGGCGGGCGTCGACGTTGGACAGCACCACGCAGGTCGGATCTTTGAACGGCACGTCCAGAAGGGTTTGGGCGAACGTTTCCGCCGCCGTGGCCATCAGCGAGCTGTGAAAGGCGCCCGCCACGTCGAGCGGTACGGCCATCTTGGCTCCGGCGGCGGGCGCCATTTCGGCGGCGCGGCGGCAGGCGCCGATCTGACCGGACAGCACGATCTGTCCCGGGCAGTTGAAGTTCGCGCAGACCAGCACCTCGCCCTGGGACGCCTGGAGGCACAACGACTCGGCCTGGGGCTCGTCCATCCCGATCACGCTGACCATGCCCGAGGGCACAAGCGTGGCGGCTTGCTGCATCAACCGCCCGCGCTGGGTGACGAGCTTGAGTCCGGTTTCGAAGTCCATCGCGCCGGCGGCATAGAGGGCGGTGTATTCGCCCAGGCTCAAGCCTGCGGTAAACGTTGGCACGAACGTCGCCGCCTGGGGGCCAAGCTTCTGGGCGATCGCCGCGCTGACGGCCACCGACATGGTGAAGATTGCCGGTTGGGCCACGTCGGTGCGCGAGAGCTCTTCCTTGGGTCCTTCGAAGCAGAGCTTCATCAGCGGCAGGGCGGAGATCTTCTCGGCCTGCTCGAAGATCGCACGGGCGGCGGGGTACTTCTCGCAGAGGTCCTTGCCCATCCCGACATCCTGGGCGCCCTGTCCTGGATATAAAAAGGTTGTATTCATATTCAATCCGGATTCCTTTGGTGTCGTAGCTGGGGGTTTGAATAAGCCGCTGAGGTCGCCCAGGACGCTGAGGAAGAAGTTATTTTATCTCCTTTATCCTCAGCGTCCTGGGCGACCTCAGCGGCTCTATTTCATTGTCAGAGCCGCACGACGGACCCGCCCCAGGTCAGCCCGGCTCCGAAGGCCACCAGCAGCAGCGTCGAGCCCGGACCGATCAGGCCCTTCGACGCCGCCTCGGCCATCGCCAGCGGGATCGACGCCGCCGACGTGTTGCCGTAGCGGTCGATGTTCATGTAGATCTTGTCCATGGGCAGGTCGAACTTCTCTGCCGCCGAGGCGATGATCCGCGTGTTGACCTGGTGGGGGATGACCATGTCGATGTCGGCGACCTTGAGCCCGCACTGCTGCATGCAGTCGCCCAGAAGCCACTGCATCTTCTCGACGGCGAACTTGTAGACCTCGCGTCCGCGCATCTTGATGTAGTGCTCGCCGGCGTCGATGGTCTGGTGCGTGGCGGCCTTGGCCGATCCGCCGGCGGGGATGTGGATGAAATCCCAGCCCGACCCGTCGGTGTGCAGGACGTTGTACATCACGCCCTTGTCGGCGGCGTCGGAGGCCTCGAGAATCACCGCCCCGGCGCCGTCGCCGAAGAGGATGCAACTGCCGCGGTCTTTATAGTCGGTGTAGCGGCTCAGGCAGTCGGCCCCGATCACGAGCACGCGGTGGTAGAGACCGTTCTCGATGAACTGGCAGCCCGTGGTCAGCGCGAAGATGAACCCGCTGCAGGCGGCCGACAGATCGAACGCCGGAACGTCGGTGGCGCCCAGGGCGTTCTGGATCATGCTGGCGCTGGAGGGCAGGAGCATTTGCGGGCTGACGGTGGCGCAGATGATCAGGTCCAGGTCGGCGCCGGTTTTTCCGGCGTTGGCCAGGGCCTTGCGGGCGGCGTCGACAGCCAGGTCGGTGGTCGATTCGCCGTCGGAAACGACGTGGCGCTCGCGGATGCCCGTGCGCTGGATGATCCATTCATCGCTGGTCTCGACCATGCGTTCGAAATCGGCGTTGGTGAGAACCTTGGCAGGAACGGCATAGCCCATGCCTGTCACCACTGCGCGGCGGGACTTGCCCATTATGCTTCCTCGGTGCTCTTGCAGAGCTCGGTAATCTGCTCGTTGACCTGGCGTCTGGAAAAATCGCCGGCCACACGCACGGCGTTCTTGATGGCGCGGAAATCGCTGGCGCCGTGGCAGATGATGCAGATGCCTGCCACGCCCAGCAGGGGCGCGCCGCCGTATTCATTGAAGTCGAACTTCTTGGCCAGGCCCGCCCCGGCGGCCTTGATTTTGTCCAAGTGGTCGGGCATGACCATGGCGATCTCTTTGAGCACCGACTTGATGACCCCGGCGGCCATGCCCTCAATCAGCTTGAGCACGACGTTGCCGACGAAGCCCTCGCAGACGACCACGTCGACGGTGCCGCGGAAGACGTCGCGCCCCTCGACGTTGCCGATGAAGTTGACGCCCCGGTCGGCCTTCATCAGTTGGCGCGTGGCCTTGACCAGCTCGTTGCCCTTGGCGTCTTCCTCGCCGACCGACAGCAGCCCCACGCGGGCGTTCTTGACCGAGCAGATGGCGTCCATATAGATCGACGCCATGATCCCGTACTGCAGCAGGTGCAGCGGGCGGCACTGGATGTTGGCGCCGACGTCGCAGACGGCCACGGGGTTGTGGCTGGTCGGCACGATCACGGCGATGCCCGGGCGGTGTACGCCCGGAAGGCGGCGCAGGTTCATCTGCGCTGCCGCCACGAAGGCGCCGGTGTTTCCCGCCGAGATGCAGGCCTGCAGCTCGCCGTCGCGGTGCATCTTGGTCATCACGGCCAGCGAGCTGTCGGGTTTGGCCCGCAGCGAGGTGACCGGGTGCTCGTTCATGGTGATGAACTGCGAGGCGTGGCGGACGTCGACCCACTGGTCCCAGTCGGCGACGCCCTCGGTCTTGAGCTGGGCGCGGATGGCGTCTTCCTGCCCGACGAGAACGACGCGGTCGCCCGGCGCGAGCAACTCGCGCGCCGCCAGAGCGCCGCGGACTTCCTCGACCGGGGCATGATCGCCGCCCATGGCGTCAATACCGATCCGCATGGGCTAGCTCTCCTTTTCTTCGACCTCGAGTTTGAGCCCTGCACGCACGTACCCGCAGTTGCTGCAGGCGGCGTGGGGCAACTTGGGGGAATTGCACTTGGGGCAATCCGCCAGGTTGATCGGACGAAGGGCGTGGTGGCTGCGGCGCTTGCGCGTCCGCCCTCGGCTGAGTTTATATTTAGGGAGCATATCCTGACCTTCCATCTGCGCAGGACCCGGCCGGTGCGGCCGACTTGCCCGCGCAATTTAAGAAACGCAAGAAATTAGTCAGTCCTGACCGCTTTGTCAAGACAATCCTGATTCCCCGCACCTGTTCATTTTTCACAACGCTTCTATTACGCCCGCCCAGGGTGGCATGGCGACACGCGTTTTTGTTTCTAGCGGGTCGCCATGGTTTCGTGGCATGGGCGTCCCGCCCATGCTCTTGCCGTGTGGCATGGGCGTCCCGCCCATGCTCCCCTCCTTTGCGGTCAGGGACACGCACAACGAAGTTGTGCGTGGCACCCGTGCTGCCCGTGCCACAAAGCGGGTGCCGTGGCGGGAGGGCTTTAGCCCGACAGCCACGACTTGCGAATCTAACGTTCAGGGATCGTGGCTCTCCGGGGCTTCGCCCCTGCGCGCCACGGCACCGGGCTACCTGAGTTTCTTCTGAACCCACTCTGCGCCTGCATCCAGCGCCGCGGGAAGCTTGGCGGGGTCTTTGCCGCCGGCCTGGCCCAGGATCGGCTTGCCGCCGCCTCCGCCGCCAGCCACGGGCGCGACCGCCTTGGCCCAGTCGGCCGCATTGAGCGTTCCCGCGTCGGCCAGCGCCTGGTCTACCATCGTGACGATGCAGACCTTGCCCTCAGCGGCCCCGCCGGCCATCACCGCTGCGGCGCCTTTCTGGCGCTGCTGGTCGGCGAAGTTGCGGATGGTATTGACGTCCGCCGTGGGCAACTCGACCACGAGCACGCGCCCGTCGTCGCTCTTGTAGACGGTGCGGCCGCTATCGTGCCCTCCACAGCCTGGAAAGGCTGTGCCACCAGCAGCGGGTTTCTTTCGCAGGTCCTTGATCTCTTTCTGCAGCGCCTCGATACGCTGGGCGATCTCGTCGGGGCGAACCTTCAGCGCCCGGGCGGCCTCGGACAGCACGCGGTCAGCCTCCTGAACGTGCGCGACCGCCGCCCGCCCGGTGACGGCCGTAATGCGCCGCACGCCCTTGGCGACCGACTCCTGCGACAGAATCTTGAACAACCCCACCTGCCCCGTGCGGTCGAGGTGCGTTCCGCCGCAGAACTCGACAGCCGCCGCGGCGGCGCCGTGCTCGCCCACCGCCACCACGCGGACAGGGTCGGGATATTTCTCGCCAAAGACCGCCCGCACGCCGCCGATCTTGGTTGCCTCGGCCAGCGGCATGACGTGGGCCGAGACGTCCTCGTCGGCCAGGATTCGCTCGTTGACCATCGTCTCGACGCGGTGGAGCTGCTCGTCGGTCATGGCTTGGTTGTGCGAGAAGTCGAACCGCAGGCGGTCTGCCGCCACTTCGCTGCCGGCCTGGTTGATGTGCTCGCCCAGCTCGGCCCGCAGTGCCCAGTTGAGCAGGTGCGTGGCGGTGTGATTCCGCATGATGTCCATCCGCGCCGGCGAGACGACGCACTCAACCTGGTCGCCCACGCCCAGGGCCCCGCCGCTGACGCGCCCAACGTGCAGCACGGCCGAACCGGCCAGCCGCGTGTCCGTCACTTCAAACCGCGCCCCGGCCTGCGATGTCAGCACGCCGCTGTCACCGACCTGCCCGCCCTGCTCGGCGTAGAAGTTCGTCTGGTCGAGCACGACGGCTGCTTCCTGCCCGGCGGCCAATTTGCCGCTGGTCACGAAGGCGCCTTCAACGACCCAACCCAACACGGTGGCCGTGATCGGCTCGCGATGGTATTTGCCCGCGTCGTCGGTGGCGGGCAGGTCGTGAATCTCGCCGGCCTTGAACGCCGCTCCGGCCGACGAGGTCTCCTTGTGAGCCGCCATCGCCGCACCGTAACCCTGCATATCGACGCTCAGCCCGCGCTCGGCGGCCATGATCTGCGTCAGGTCCACAGGAAATCCGAATGTCGCGTACAGGTCGAACGCCACTTCGCCGGGCAATTCTTTCTTGCCCGCGCTGCGCAGGCGATCCGCCTCTTTCTCGAACAGCGCGATGCCACGGTCCAGCGTACGGCCGAAGGATTCCTCCTCGCCGGCGATCGTCTCGATGACGTACTTCTGCCGCTTGCCAAGCTCGGGGAAGGCCTTGCCCATCATCTCGACGACCTTGGGCACCAGGTCCACCAGGAACGAGCCGGAGATGTCGAGGTACTGCCTGCCGTAGCGGGCGGCGCGGCGGAGGATGCGCCGCAGCACGTAGCCCCGCCCTTCGTTGGAGGGGATGATCCCGTCGGCAATGGCGAACGTCAGTGTGCGGGCGTGGTCGGCGATCACGCGGCAGGCCACGTCGCGGAGGTCCTCGGCGCTGGTGACGTCGAAGCGGTCTTTCAGACCGCTCTTGCTGCCGTAGCGGTGGCTCGTCAGCGTCTCGATTTTCTCGATCAGCGGCACGAACAGGTCGGTGGCGTAGTTGCTGCTCTTGCCCTGCATGACCATGCAGATGCGCTCCAGGCCCATGCCCGTATCGACGTGCTGGGCCGGCAGCGGCGTCAGCGCCCGAGTCTCGTCGCGATTGAACTGGATGAACACCAGGTTCCAGATCTCCATCACGCGCCGGTCGCCGGCGTTGACGAGGTCCTTGCCGCTCTTGTCGGGCGTCAGGTCGATGTGAATTTCAGTGCATGGCCCGCACGGACCGGTCTCGCCCATCTCCCAGAAGTTGTCCTTCTTCTTGCCCCAGACGATGTGCGAGGGGTCGATGTCCGTGCGCTGCTGCCAGATCTGCCGCGCCTCGTCGTCGGCGGCCAGGTTCTCCGCCGGGTCAGCCGCAAGCACCGTGGCGTACAGGCGATCCTTGGGCAAGCCCCAGACGCCCGTGAGCAGCTCCCACGCCCAGGCGATGGCGTCGGCCTTGAAGTAGTCGCCGAAACTCCAGTTGCCCAGCATCTCGAAGAAGGTGTGGTGGTACGTATCGTGGCCGACGTCTTCGAGGTCGTTATGCTTGCCGCCGGCGCGGATGCACTTCTGCGAGTTGTGCGCCCGCACGTACTCGCGTTTTTCCTGGCCGAGGAATATCCCCTTGAACTGGTTCATTCCCGCGTTGGTGAACAGCAGCGTCGGGTCGTCGCCGGGCAGCAGCGATGACGAAGGCACAAACGTGTGCCCACGCTGAGCGAAGAAGTCCAGAAACTCGTTGCGAATGTCATTAGCCGATTTCATGGGTGCCTGCGCCTGGGGGTCTGCGAATCCGTAGGACAAATCGAACCGGTCATTTTAGCGGCACAGGCACACACCGCCAAGCAACAATTGACTCCGGACGCGGATTAGAACAACTCTCGCGACTCGGCGGACTCGCCAGAGGCATCGCTCTTGGCCCAAAGATGCGTCTTGCAGTTGTACGTCCACCCCATGCGGGTAAGGCGGTCGGCAAACTCCCGGCGGTCAAGAGACAGGCACCCCAACGCTCGACGATTCCATAATTCAATCACCACGCGATTGAACAAAGCTTCGTTTGAAAAACTGGTGCTTCCGTGGTTGAGGCATGCTTCAAATACCTCTGACAAGACTTGTTCGAGTTGGCCCGCCGGCCGCACAGGAATTCTTCGCGGCTTCGGACGATTCTCCGGTTTGTAGAAAGTGAGGATCAACTCGCCGGCAAGCATGCTGGCAGAATTTTTCTTCTTGTGCATGGACCAGATAACATCGCCCGTCTGCGTGATGGCCGTCTTAAGCAATGCACCGCACTCGCTGGCCGTTTCGAGAATTGTCGCAAAATACGACAGGTCCCAATGTTGAAAGACAATCGAGCACCACCGGTCGCCACGCAAAAGCCTGAAGCACATTCGAATGCTCTGTGCCAGGCTTTGCCGATAGTGCTCTTCGCTATGTCCGCATTCCCCGCCGACAATAGTCTCATTCTGTCGCGTTTCTTCGGTTACGGGAAAACCCAGCCAGTGGTTCCAAAGAATCGAAAGGTCGAGATAGCTGATAAAGGCTCCATATGGAGGATCGGTGAAAATGTAGTCCACGCTCCCCGGTGCCAACGTCTGATCGAGCGTGCCGGCATCTTGCGATAGCACAATGAAGTCGCGCTGACTGTCCAGCACCAGTCTGTCCTTGGTCCTCTGAAGCCAGTAATCCCGCGTTTGCAGAACCTCTTTCTTGGCCGCAAGAACATTCAGGTAACGCCCCCGGAACGTCTCCCAGATAGGCAGTTCCACGCACTGTGAAGCCAGCTTGTAGCGATAGATGCTGAATATGCTGGACCCGCCGCGACTGGCCGCCCGCCCCTTGGCCGACAGGAATGTCTTGTTCAGCTTGGAGACAGCCGCAGACCAGGCGAGCAACAGCAGTTCCCGCACCACGCCTGATTCCCTGTCGATGGCACTCTTAAGCAGCGCCAATCCGGCCAACTGGCGCGGCGTGAACAGGTCGTAAAAAAACTCCGCGTCGGACGTTCGCGGCAAGGGGATGTTTTCGGGTAACGACAACTTCTGCAGCCACTGAGCGGCCGCGGACTCGCTCTGTTCAATCTGGGCAAGGGATTCAACCGTCTCTCGTTCGATGCGTTCGAATGCTTGCTGCAGCGGTGCGATGGAGGGCAGCGTGGTATCTGCAATGTTCCTCGCCAGGAAATTGGCAAAAGGATTCAGATCGTTGTGGATGGCTCGCCGCCCCAGCAACATCGCTTCGATGGCGGTGACGCCTGTCCCTCCGAAAGGATCCAGAACAACATCCTCTTGGCGAGAATACCGTTCGATATACGCCCGGACCACGTTGGGCGGGCGGCGCGTGAAATAGGGGTGAACGCCATAGTGCCGCGCGTCTTGCTGTCGTGCGGCTGGAATCGCCTCGACGATAGGTTGGATGGTGGCACGGGTCATCTAACGGCTCAGGTAATCCGCCAAAACAGGCAGTTCAACGAAATCAATATGCGCAGGCGGATTGATGATATCGTGTTTCATGCACAGAACGACAGCCCGCGGAAGACTCGTATATCGAGTCACTTGATACGTAAATCCTGTCGATCGTTTCTTTATTTCAACAGGGCAAGTGTACATGGGCAACGAATTGAACTGGAACCGGCTGGTAACGCAATCATAGCCTCTTCCCAGATAGGCGCTCAACTCCAGACCAAGGATAGATAAAGCTCCTCCCGTTCGGAGCAAATCGGATTCGAGAATGTTCCTGGCTTTCGAATCCCCATGCTCGGCTGCCACGCGGTTGATCTGGGAGGCAGCCCATTCGCTCCATGCAGGGGAACGTCTTCGGCAGGCGTCGAGTTGCTGTCTCCAGAACTTGCTCTGGTAGTCACGGTGGAAAGAAAGCGGCGCATGCACCTTCTCCAGGGGCCGATCCCGTTTAGCCCCCTGCATCCGCACGGCGGTGGGAACAAGAATAAAATGCCCGTCCGGATGAATCTCGACATCCAGATCGATTCTCTCAAAATCACGTCCCGCTTTCAGGCCATACCAATACCGAATCGCTTCGCCGATAGACTGTTCACCGCCTGCTTTCTGGATACGATCATGCCCGACTTTGCCTGAGATGACCTTGTCGCCGGAAAGCTTATGGTCCCGGTCCACAGCCATGAAAGAACTGCGGGCGATTCCATAAGGAGTCTGCAGCACCACCGGGCAAGCACCTCGCTTGCGAAGAAACTCCTTCACCGGCTGCGAGAGCCCGTGGAAGAAATACTGAGGCCCGCCCGATTTCCTGCTCTCGTCTTTGGTTTGCTGAAGGTGCATCGTTTCTATCCTTGCCGGCGGCCAATGCGACGACTGGCATTATCCGCTCTTTTGCACCTTCACTCAAGACATGGCGGAATAATACTCTCGATGGAAAAGGCAACCGCCACGGTGGGCGCTGTGGCGGGAGGGCTTGGGCGCGACAGCCACGACTGGCGAATCGAACGTTCAGGGATCGTGGCTCTCCGGGGCTTCGCCCCTGCGCGCCACGGCACCCTGCTCCACAACTTTACGTGCTACGCCGCGTGAGCGATCACGAAGTTGACCAGGTCCTGGCACTGGAAGAAGCCTTGCCACATGTTGTGGCCTTGGCCTTTGGGGATCAGGAGCTTCACCAGGCCGCCGAGCTTCTGGTAACGCTGAGCCAGTTCGCCGCTGTTGGCCTCGAGGGGCACCAGTTCGTCGACGTCGCCGTGGATGTGGAAGAGCGGCACGCCGGCGGCCGCCAGCGGGGCCAGGCGGTCAATGGGGTTGTGGGCCTTGAGGGCGGCGGCGAGCTGCTTTTCGGTCAAGGCGTAGGCGCCGCAGGCCTTGTCGAGTCCCGGCCAGCTCGCCAGATTGCAGACGGGGTAGATGCCCGCGATGGCGCCGACGCAGTCGGGATTTTCCGCCGCCCAGTTGTAGAGCATGAGCCCGCCGCGGCTTCGCCCGAGCAGGCAGGGCTTCTTGGAGAACCCTGGTCCGCGGGTGAGTTCTTTGTAGAGGGCGCTGTAGAGCGTGCGGCCGGCGGGGCTGCCGTACGATTCGCCCACGTCGATTCCGGCCACGGCGATGCCGGCCTTGCCGAACTGGTCGATCATCCATTGTTCTTCCGGTCCGGGCAGTCCCTTCAACGTCGGGGCGTACCAGACCCAGGGCGTGGCGCGGGTGGCGCTCCAGTTGGTCGGCGGAATCACAAACGCGTCGCGGCCTTCAATGATGAATGTCTCGGTCGGCATGTGTTTGCTCCAGCGGTTTGTACCGGCGGGTTCGAGTCAATTGGCCGGCGCGGGCGCGGCGTATGCGTGGTCGCGGCCGGTGGCGGCGTACCCTCCGGCGCGGGGTGCGTATTCGCCGCGGTCGACCTTGTCGGCCAGCACCTGCGTCGAGACCACCATCGTCAGGGCCATTCCCATCATGGTCCGCTCGATGGCGGCTCGGCCGAGGCGCAGGGGCTCCTGGCGTTCGGCGGCGATGCCGGCCTTGCACTGCTCGAGGCGCGAGACGATCCGCGCGACGGAGGCGGGGTCGAAGTATCCGAACCGCCTCAGGGTTCGTTCTTCGAGCAGGTGGCGGACGTAGTCGGTGGCGTCGTCGCCGACAAAGGGGGTGCCGAAGGGCGCCAGGAACGGTTTCTTGACTCGCTGGAGCACTTCCTGGGGCAGGCGTCCGGCCATGGCGCGGCGGAGCAGATATTTCTGCGACGTCCATCGCGTTTTGATCAGCGGCGGGACGCGGGCGAGGAACTCCTGCACCGTGCGGTCGAGGAAGGGGTATCGCCCCTCGACGCTGTTGGCCATCAGCGCCCGGTCGCCGTGGGAGCCCAGCAGGTGGTTAGTCATGAACACGCGGCTGGAGACGTACATCGAGCGGTTGAGCTGGTCCCAGCGGTTCATCGTTTCTCGGGGCAGGTTGACCAGTTCGCTGTCGTCGCAGGCGGCCGAGCGGGCGAGCATCTCGGGGGTGTAGATCATCTCGCGGACGGCGCGGAAGTACAGGAACGTGATCATGACCGACGGGAAGAATCCAAACAGCGAGTGGGCGTAGCGCGTGTCGTCGGCCTGGGGGATGAACGGGTTGCGCCGCCCGCTGGAGTAGGCGAACAGCGGCTTCATGAACAGATTCAGCAGCACGCTCAGGGGCGCTCCGCAGCGCTGGCGCATGGCTTCCCAGCGGAAATACTCGTAGCCGCCCAGGGCCTCGTCGCTGCCTTCGCCGGTGAGGACGACCTTGACGTGCCGGCTGGCCAGTTCCGACAGCGACATCAGCGGGACCGATTCGGTGCTGAGCATCGGCGCCTCGCCGTGGTAGATCAGCTTGGGCAAGTCGGCAGCGAGGTCCTGCTGGCGGTACAAGCGGCGGTGTACCTCGATGTCCAGCGCCTCGGCCAGCCGCTGCGTGCGGTGGCTCTCGTCGTAGCTGGGCTCGGGAAAGCCGATGGTGAAGACGCGCTTTCGCACGTCGTCGCGCCCGTTGGCCATGGCGGCGACCGACGCCGAGTCGATGCCGCCCGAGAGGTACAGGCCCACCGGAACGTCGGCCTTGAGGCGCCGGCAGGTGGCGGCCTGGAAGATATCGTGAAACTCCGACGCCCACACGTCGGCGGGGCGGTCTTCGTACTGGCCCGCGTCGGGGTAGGGGATGTCCCAGTAGACGCCCTCGCGCAGTCGCCCGTCGACGATCTCGAGATAGCGCCCGGGCCCGAGGCTGCGGATGCCCTCGAACATCGCCCGCGGCGCGGCGGCGCAGCCCAACGCCATCACCGAGTCGATGCTCCGCACGTCGATGCGCGGTTTCACCAGACCGGTGGCGAAGATCGCTTTCATCTCCGAACCGAAGACCAGGCAGTCGCCGGCGACGGCGTAGAACAGCGGGCAGATGCCCATCCGGTCGCGCGCCAGCAGACCGCGGCGACGGGCCGAGTCCCACAGGGCGATGGCGTATTGGCCGTCGATGACCTCCAGCGCGTCGAGCCATTTCTCCTCGAACAGATGCACCGCCACCTCGGTGTCGCAGTGCGATTTCACCACGTGCCCGCGGGCGACCAGGCCCGAGCGGATCTGGTCGTAGTCGTAGATCTCGCCGTTCATCACCAGGTGGTGGCGGCCGCTCTCGTCCTGCACCGGCTGCCTGCCGTGGGCGGGGTCGATGATCGCCAGTCGCGTGGCGCCGAGGAAGACGCTGCCATCGCGAAAGAAGTCGCGGTCGTCGGGTCCGCGATGGTGAATGACCGAAAGCACCGCCCGCGGGTCAAACGCCGGCAGCGGGCCGCCCGCCAGATTGATGATGCCTGCGATTCCACACATTGACTATCTCCATGAGGCGCCCCCAGAACGGCAAGGCGGTTAATCATAGCCTCTTCTACGCTTGAGCACAAGGCCAAGACGCGGGCTGGGCAGGGCGATCGCATCCAAATAGTCGAGGGCACGACACGGGACGGTTTGAATCCAGAGGCGATTGGCCTGCCCCGCCCGGGTTCCCTGTTCACAAAAGCACTTCGGGGCGGTAGAGTGCTATGTGCCTTTTTCGTGGGATTAGATTACATGAGTGGCGTTGGAATTGGATTTACTGTCGCGGGGGTGGCGTTGGGCGTGCATGTCTTCGCCGGCGTGCTGCAGCACCTCTTTGCGCGCCGCGACCGTGCGGGCAACCAGGACAAGGCTCTGGTCATCTTCGTCGAGTCGATCCGCTGGCTGGGCGTGGCCTGGGGCAAGCGCACCGTCGCCGCGGGCCTGCGCGACGCGGGCTTCGGCGGCGAGTTCCTCTACTGGCCATGGCACAGCACCTGGCGGGGATGGCTCGTGCTGCCGGCCATCATGGACCGCCGCATGCTCGAGAAACGCTCGACCGAGCTCTCTGAGTTTATCGCCGCATGCAAACGCAGCAAACCCGACCGCCCCATCTACGTCATCGGGTATTCCTGCGGGGCCTTCGTGGCCCTGAGAGCGCTGGAACTGCTCAAGGGCGGCGTCACCGTCGAGGGCGCCGCTTTCCTCGCCGGGGCCATCAGCCCCAACCACGACCTGACAACCGCCGCGGCCGCCGTGCGCGGTCCGATGGTCTCCAGCTCCTCGGTGGCCGACTGGCTCATCGCCGGGATCGGCACCTGCATCTTTGGAACTGCCGATCGCAAACACGCTCCCGCCGCCGGGATGGTAGGCCTCCACGGGCCCGGCAGCGAAATCCTCACCCACGTATCCTGGCACCCGCTGTACGCCCGGTTCGGGCACTGGGGCGGACACTTCGCCGCCTCCGGACGCGGCTACGTCGCCAACATCATCGCTCCGGCCCTGGGACTCGCACAACAGGCTCATTAGTTCGTTGAACTCGTCAGACTGGCTACTCTAACCAATTAACCAGTCAACCAATCCACGGCCTATAATTTGCTGAAAGGGGGGTACCCGAATGGTGCTGCGAATCATCGGATTGGCCCTGCTTGCCGGGGGCATCGTGTTTCTGATATTAGGTCTTAACGCCACCGAGACCACCGGCGAGACCTTGCGAAAAGAGTTCGCCGGCCAGTACAGCGACGAGACGACCTGGTACATCATCCTGGGAGTCGTCGGCATTGTCGTCGGCGGCGCCCTGGCGATCTTCGGCCCGCGCCTGGGCAAGAAGGGTCCCTGAACGCGGATATTTCACCGCGGAGATCGCAGAGACGGGAAGTTCGCGCAGGAATTCACATTCCCGCCCCCGCGCACGCGCGGTAGCATCAGGCAGATGAACCGGGCGGACAACGCCGCACCGCCAAGCGCCCCCCGCGCGAACAGGCCCGGGCTTGCTGAGAAAGGACCCCATGCAGATTCTCGCCGGCCGATACAAGCACCGACACCTCCTGCCCCCGCCGCCGCAGGCCAAGACGCGACCCATCACGTCGCTGGCCAAGAAGTCCGTCATGGACACGCTGGGCGGCCTCATCGACGACGGCGTGGTGCTCGACCTGTACTGCGGCACCGGAACGCTCGGGATCGAGGCCCTCTCGCGCGGGGCGCGCCGGTGCTTCTTCGCCGACAACAACGCCGACGTCATCGACTGCCTGCGCCGCAATATCGATGCCCTCGAAGGCGCCGCCGAAAGAAGCGTCGTCTGGCAGGGCAACGTGCCCCTGCGAATCGGGCAATGGCTCACCGACGTCAGCGACGCCGTCGACGTGGCCTTTGTCGACCCGCCCTACGACACCGTCCGGGCCTGGGACTGGAACGACATCGCCCGAG
Source organism: Planctomycetaceae bacterium (assembly GCA_039680605.1). NCBI lineage: Bacteria > Pseudomonadati > Planctomycetota > Planctomycetia > Planctomycetales > Planctomycetaceae > Planctomycetaceae bacterium. The sequence goes on from JBDKTA010000058.1 coordinate 37,902, forward strand.
ACCTGCTGACCCCGCTGGCCGCACGCCTGAGCCCCAACGGCCTGATCGTCCTGCGAACCCCCGGAAAGATCACCGTCCCGCCGGGCCTGGGCGGCCTGTCCACCTGGCGCCAGCGCCGCTACGGCGACATGCGCGTCACCATGCTCGAATTGCCCAGACCGGAACCATAAAAAACGCCGGTCCCGTTTCGGGGACCGGCTTGAAGTTCGCGCAGCTCAGCCTGAAACTCTACTTGGGCATCAGCACCGTGTCGATCAGGTGGACCACGCCGTTGGAGGCCTCAACGTCGGCCGTCGTCACCGTCGCGTCGTTCACCATCGTCTTGCCGTCTTTGGTGCTGATCTTGAGTTCCTCTCCGCTCAAGGACTTCAGCGTTTCCTTGCCCGCAAGGTCCTTGGCTGTCAGCTTGCCCTCCACCACGTGGCACTTGAGGACCTTCTGAAGCTCGGCCTTGTTCTCGGGCTTGAGCAGTTCGTCCAGCTTGCCTGCCGGCAGCTTGTCGAAGGCCGCATTCGTCGGGGCAAAGACCGTGTACGGCCCGGCGCCCTTGAGGGTCTCGACCAGATCGGCGGCCGCCAACGCCTTGACCAGCGTCGTGAGGTTTTCGTTGGCCTTGGCGGTTTCGACGATGTCTTTGGCCGCGGCGTCGGCCTGCGCCCAGGCCATTCCTGCAACACCGATCATCGCCAGCGTGGCGAACCCCAGAGATATCCACTTAACGTGCGTCATTTGTACACCGATCCTTTCTGGCCACATGGGCCTTGGTATGCGTTCCCCCGTGAATCGCCGAATTCTATTCGCCCACCGGTCCGGAATTAGAGCCGGCAGCGAATTTCGGGAAGCAAGCGGAGTAGAGCGTCAGTGCGCGGTCTTATGAAAAGGCCAATCGTCATAGCTCGTGACGAATCCCCATTTCTGAGCGGGCAGATTGTGTTTCTCGGGGTTGGACTCGATGTATCGGATGCAGGTGCGCATGGACTCGATGCTGTCCTTGTAGACGCTGCGCGAGAGACTTCCGCGCGGATCGTTGGGTAACCAGTGACCGTACCCTGTGAGAATGATGTGATGGGCGATGATCATGGTGCGGTATTCTCAAAGAAACGAACGCCGCACCGCAAGCGGATTCTTCGCGTTTGTACCCATCTCATGACGCTTCCGCGAAGAGCAAACGCCCCACCGCAAGCGGCGAGGGTGCTCACTGCACCCGCTTGCGGTGCGGCGTTCGTTAATTCGCCCGTCGACCGGACATTGCACATTCCTTGCAGTTTGTTGTACTTTTCACAGCGAATTGCGGGAAGCAGCAGGACTCGCTACTCGGTCTATGGTAATGACGGAAACCATCTTGACGCCCCGGTGATCTATGCTACGATGACACTCTGGACCCGCAAAAAGGAAGGAAGCCTCAATGTCAAACCGCTACGCATGTGCTATCGCTGCATCTTTAGTGATCGCCGCAGTGTCTCTTTCGGCTCGCGCCGCCACGTACCAGGGCAGTCTCACGTATACCCCCGGATACCCGGCGGATTCCAGCGACGGTTTGGCCGTGGGCCCGTCGAATCTGCAGTGGGTCAACTACACCGTCAGCATGTCGTGGACCGTCACCAATGAAGACGCGTCCTATGCGACGCATCCGTGGAAGTACACCTACACCTTCGGCCACAACGGCACGCAGGCGGCGATCAGCCACCTGATCATCGAGGCCTCCGAGGGCATCAGCGCCGCCAACATTACCGGCCTCACTGGCGCCACTCTTGATTCAGCCGGCATGCAGACCGTGCAGTCGGGCAATCCCGACATGCCCGAAGGGCTGGTGGGTCTGAAGTTTGCCCCTGCCGCAGATGCGTTTTCGATGACCTGGACGTTCTACAGTGATCGCGCGCCGGTCTGGGGAGACTTCTACGCCAAGTGCGGCGGCAAACTGGGCGGCTTCAATCACGCCTATAACTACAACCTGACCGGCTTGGTCGAAAGCGGCTTCCTCACCGGCGACGTCGACCCGACAGCCGCGCCCAGCAACGGTTCGGTCGCCTTCCACATCCTGCGCCCCGACACCGTCTCGATCCCCGAGCCGGCGACAATGTCGGTCCTGGCCGCCGGCGCCCTCGCCGCCCTGATCCGCCGGCGCAGAACCCGCGCATAGCGATGCCGGTGGATTCGGGTTTCAGGTCCATAAGCTTGCGGCCGCCTTGAGCCGCTCACCGCACCGCTATGCCGAGAGCCAATCCAGCAGCAACATTGGCAGGCCGATCCCGACAGCGGCGCCGTAGATAGCGTCGAGCCAGACCACTCGCCCGACGTTCAAAACGGCGATCAGGCCTGCCAGCGGCAGGCTCAGGATGCCCAGTGGATTACCCCGTCGGGCCGCGGCCCATCCCTCGCGCCACAACGTGCTCACGTCGCCGGTGGAAGGAATCGCGTGCATCCCGATCGAAATGCCCAGCCAGAGCATCAGCAAGCTCTTGCCATTATGGATGCCGAACACCTCTCGCGGCAGCATGACCGGAAAACAGATCGCCACGCACAGCAGGGTGTTGAGCAGGAAGGGACCCATGCAGATCAGCAGCGTCGAGGTGAAATTCCCGGGCTGCTCGTGGATGACGTAGCCTGCTGGATTGCCAAAGCGGAAAAAACAGGCGTCAAACACCGCCACCTTGCGCAGGCGGCAAAACAAAAGGTGGGCCGCCTCGTGAACGATCACTCCGGGAAACGTCAGGGCAGCGATTACCGGACCGGGAATAATGAAGAACATGATTACTCCTTGCTCGATGCCGGCCTCGAAGCGGCGCCGACGGTGGCCAGATACTGCTTGCGGCTGATGATCGTCCGCGTGTTGATGCGGTGAAGGATCCGCTGGCGATACTCGTCGGGGTGGGGATCATCGCTGCCGGCAGGCAGCGCATTGAGAATCGCAAGGGCCTGCGCCTTGTAGCTGTCCTGTCCGCTCTGGGCGTACATGCACGCCAAGGCCGAGGCCACCTGGGCGCGGCTGGCGTCATCGCCCTGGAGTTGCTCCAGGGCGCGAGCCTTGTCCAGAAATGCCGGGTAGTCCTTAGCATCGAAGGCCGCCCCGCCCTCGGCTCGCAGAATCAGCGCGTCAAGCGCCTTGACGGGGATGTTCGAGTCGCCGCGCGCTTTGCGGAAGCACTCCACGGCAGCGGCAGAGCGGTCTTCCTGCATCGCGTCAATTCCCCTGTAGATCAAGGCGTCGGCCCGAAGGCGGGAATCTTGCGGCAGGGCCTGGGAGGCTTGGTCTGTCAGCTCCGCTGCAAGTTTGAAATCCCCTTTTTCAGCGGCTTGCACGCCGCGGGAATACGCCAGATGGGCTTGGGCGGCCACCGCCAGGCCCCTCACTTCGGCGCTCTCGGGAACATGCCCTGCCGCCGCCTTCGCCATCGAGTCTGCCTTGACGTAATCGGGCTGGGGCGACTTGAGGCATTTGATTGCCGCCCGGGCCTCAAAGAATCCTTGGAAGAATCGCCAGTTCGTCGCCAGTGAAAAGACGATCAGCCCAGCCACCACCAGTGAGGCGGCCTTGACCCACAAGGGCAGCGGATAATGGAGCAACCGCTGCGAACAGCTATCGCAAACCGGATGCCCGGCCACGCTTTGCAGCTCCAGCGATCCGAAATCTGCGCCGCACACGGCGCAGACGGTGGTATCCACAACCGGCTGGACCAGCCCCTGGGGAACTTCGCCGGCAGGGTAACTCTCCACCTCGCTAGTGCAACAGGCCTCGCAGAATATCTTGCCGCCCACGTCAAACATGGTGGCCGCCGGAGCAGTGATCCCGCACCCGTCACATCGCAATTGCTTCATTGATGCCCCTCATACTGCGCTCTTGATCAACCGTTATTCCAAACGCTGCCGGTATTCTGCCCCCAGCGCAGCCCCTGGGCAAGAGCCTGCTTGTCTTTCTGGGGACGTGGCAGCCAGCGCAGCCTCCCGTCCAGGGCAACGTCCTCAATCCGGCAGGGAATACTGCGGAATCTTCATCCACTGGCCGTCCTTCATCGCCGACTGGTGGGCGACGATCCCGCAGACGGTCATGTTCAACGCCTGCGCCACGTCCACCAGCGGGCGGCGGTTGGTGAGAATCGCCTCGACGAACTCGTTGGTAAGGTATCCGTGCGAGCCGCCGTGCCCGCCGGCGGCGAGCCCGGGCGGCAGCGGCGGCCGCGCGATCAGCGGCGCAGGCTCGCCGGCGCCCTCGGCATAGAAGCTGCCGTCGTATGATCCTTTTTCCGCGCGGAGGCGCCCCTGCTCTCCGCCGCGGCCGGGCGTGTCCCAACTCACGGCCATCCGCGCCATGCCGCCCTCGCTCGTTCGCAACAACGCCACCTCCGTGCCGAAGGGATTGCCGAAGGCGTTATTCTCCGCCTTGAGGTGCTCGATGGAACTGCGTGCGCCCAGGCAGGAGACTTCGGTGAAGCTGCCGCCGGTGATGCCCACATAGTACGCCGACGAGTGCGTGACATACCACTGCGGGGGCAGACCCGTCCGCCACGCCCCGTGGGCCGCCAGCGGCGTGGGAAAATAGTGCCAGTACTCCCCCTCGGTGTAGATCACGCGACCCAGATCCCCGCGCCGGTACATCTCCCGCGCCGAATGAACGTCCTGGTGGTAGCAGGAGGTCTCGAACATCATGTACGTGCATCCGGAAGCCTTGACCGCTTCGAAAAGCGCGTCGGCGTCGTCAAGCGACCCGAAGACCGCCGGCACGGCCGAGGCCACGTGCTTGCCCGCCTTGAGCGCCGCGATGGCCAGCCGCGCGTGGCTGGGCGCGTCGGTGGCGATGAAGACAGCCTCGATCGCATCGTCCTCGATCAGCTCTTCGCACGAGGCGTAAGTTTTTTCGCAGCGGCAGGCGCTGGCCAACGCCGCCCGCTGGCCGGCGTCCAGGTCGGCCACCGCCGCGACGCTCACGTTGGGATGGTCCTGGAACCCGAAGGCCGCCCCGAAGGCGCAGACGCCGTACCCGGCAATGCCGACGCGGAGCCTTCGGTCGCTGACGGGTTGCCATTCCCTGGCGGCCTGTACGTCCGTCGGCGCCTGCTCAAATCCCTGGATCGCGGGGGTCTGGGGTGCTCCCCTACGGTTCGCCTTCGCCTTTTGTGCGCTCATGGTAGTCCTCTTATAGGGGCTTTGACAAAATGTAGCATGAGCATCTTGGCTCATATCGAACGTCGTGTCCATGTATTCCGTCGCCCGGGGTGGCATGGCGACCCAGGAGAAACAAAAACGTGTGTCGCCATGCCACCCGTTTCCAATCGTGCGCTTATTAAGAATAGCTGTGATTCTGACGGAATTGCGGTTCAGGCCTTACAGGCGGTGCTGGAGCGGTTGGGTTCCTGGCCCGTCGGGGGCGATGAGGCCTTTCTGGATGTAGATGGGGTGGGTGGCGCGGCCGAGGGCGGGCAGGCGCAGGGCGAAGGCGATACCGGCCGCGGCGCAGCCGCCGGCCCCGACGAGCACCGCTCCCGGGGCGCCGAGCCAATGGGCCAGCCAACCGCTGAGCAGGCTGCCGAAAGGCATCATCCCCATGAAGCAGACGGTGTAGAGGCTCATGACGCGGCCTCGCTTGTCGTCGTCGACGATGGTCTGCAGCAGTGTGTTGCTGGCGACCATCTGGATCATGAAGGCAAAGCCCACCACCACCAGCAGTGACAGGGAGAGGTACAGGTTCGCCGAGAGGGCAAAGAGCGCCAAGGCCGCGGCGAACAGCACCGACGCGGCGGCCATGATTCTGCCCAGGCCTCGGGCGCTGGTTCGCCAGGCCAGGAGCACGCCGCCGGCCAGCGCGCCCAGTCCCGTGGCGGCGGTGAGGAAACCCAGGGTGGCCGGTCCGCCGTGGAAGATATCCTTGGCGAAGACCGGCAGCAGCACGGTGTAGGGCGTTCCGAGCAGGCTTGTCAGGGCCAGCAGCAGCAGGATGGCCCGGATGGGCGCGAAGCCCATCGAGTAGTTAAGCCCCTCGCGCAGGGTGTGCAGGATGCCCCGTCGCGGAGGGCGCGGCGGCCCGGGGCGCACGCGCATCGCCAGCAGCGCCGCCACGACGGCCAGGAACGTTGCGCCGTTGATCAGGAAGGCCCGCCCCTCGCCCAGGGCACGGTAGTTTTCACTGGCGGCGGCAGTCTGGGCGGGGCTCAGGACGTAGATCAGCCACCCGGCCAGCACCGGCCCGACCAGCTTGGCGGCGTTGACCAGAAACGAATTGAGGGCGATGGCGTTGGGGAGGTCGTCCTTCTTCTCGAGCATCTCGACGACGAACGACTGGCGGATCGGAATGTCGAAAGCGTTGATCAGCCCCATGACGGCCGCCAGGGCGATGATGTGCCAGACCTCGATGGCGCCGCTCAGGGCCAGGGCGCCCAGGGCGAAGGCCTGCACCATCGCCAGCACCTGCGTCAGGATCAGCGCGCCGCGTCGGTTGACGCGGTCGGCCAGCACGCCGGCAAACGGGGCCACCAGGAACGTGAGGATCGAGCCGGCAAAACCCACCACGCCCAGCAGCCATTCCGAGCCGGTCATGCGATACACCAGCCACGCCAGCGCCGTCCGCTGCACCCACGTGCCGATCAGGCTGGTGCCCTGGCCCAGGAAGAACAGCTTGTAGTTGCGGTGCCCCAGCGCGCGCACCAGCGTGCGCCAGCGGGGAAGGCTCTGGGAGGGAATGGGCGGCTCAACCGACGACATCAGCTCATCCTGCAAAAAGGTAATGATACTCTCCGCCGGCGGCGATCACAATGCGGGCGCGGGGAGGGGAAAAGTCGCGGCGGAGGCACTAAATGAAGAAGTAATTCGTTGTGTGAATTACTTCTTCATTTGGGGCCGTGTATCCTGGCTCAGCGCAAGTATCTATCAAAGCCAAACAACGGCTTTGATAAATACTTGGTGCCTCCGCCGCGACTTTTCCCCGCCCGGCGAACCCGCGGCGGGTTAGATCAACCGTGCCGATCGGGTGCCATGGCGGCCGTTGTCTCAGCCGCCATGTCCCTGACCGTTCCACAGCGCCTTTATCCGGAGAACCCCATGCGAACAATCCATATGGCCCTGGCGGTAATGCTGGCGGCGGCGATGGCGCGAGCGGCCGAAGGACCGGATCAGCAGCAAGCCGAAACCGGCGGCGTCAAGACCGCGCCCGTCGCGGCCAAAATCGAATACAGCCTCGACGGCGGCGCGACATACTCCGCCGCCCTGCCGGCGACGGTCGAGCCGGGACAGATCAAGCTCCAGGCGCGGGTGACGTTCAACGTCGACGACGCCGCGGCCGTGGCGATGCTGTTCCTGGCGTTTGAAGACCAGAGCACGCGTTCGGCCTTCTGCCTGGGCAGCCTGCAAGACGCCCGCGGCAAATACTGCGGCGCCCTGCCGCTGTGGACGCACGTGGCCGGCACGCTCAACGGCAAGGCGATAACCGGGCCTTTGCATCCGATGATGTACCACTACCTGCCCATCGACAGCGCAGCGCTGGTCAGGGGGCCCAACACGCTGATCGTCACCGGCGGCCTGGCCGCGGCGGGCTACTCGCGCGGCGTGCCCACCAAGGCCCTGGCGCTGCTGGCCGCGGGGCCGCAGAAACCTGCCATCCGCAGCGGACCCACCCTGGGCATGATCGGCGAGGACTTCTTCACCGTCACCTGCCGCACGAGCCTGCCCGCGGCCGTCACCGTCACGGCAACGCCCCTCGAACCGGCCGGCGCCGCCTCGACGGAGACATCAGCACCCGCCCTCTACCACCGCCTGAAAGTGATGCTGCCCAAGGGCACGCGCAAGTTCAAGTACACCATCGCCGGCAAGGCCGGCGCGTTCGAAGACGCCAAGGGACCGTTCGAGGTCACGCTACCGGATCCGCAGAACTTCCGATTCCTGGCCGTGGGCAACACGCGAAACAGCTCGAACAACATCACGCTCTGCCCGGCGTTGATCGCCCAGATGCTCAAGACGCGGCCGCAGTTGTTCATGCACGCCGGGCAGGTGGTCGAGCTGGGGACGTGGGACTTTCACTGGGACCCGTACTACTTCACGCCGTATGCGCAGGTGCTGGCGACGGTGCCGACGTACCTGGCGCCCGACGGCGGCGACCACACGGGCATGGTCTACAAGACGTTCTGGACGCCGGCCGGCGATAGCGAAGTGCTCAACTGGACGCAGGTCATCGGCAACGCGCGATTCATCGGCCTCGACGGCGCACAAGACTGGGCGGCCGGTTCGCCCAATGCGGCGTGGCTCGAAGGCGTGCTCAAGAACTCGCGCGAGAAGTTCGTTTTTGTCTTCAACCACTTTCCCGGTTACGCCTCGGGCATGATGGGCAAGATGAAGTTGCCGCCGCTGGTTCAGTGCCGCGAGGTAATTCTGCCGCTGCTGGCCAAGTACAACGCCACGGCGTTGATCTCGGCGTTCGATTACGACTACGAGCGATGCGAGGCCACGCCGCCCAAGGGCGTCACGTGCATCATCGTCGGGGCTGGCGGGTCCAAACGCCTCAACCAGAGCCCCACAGCCACGCGAAATAATCCCTTTGCCGGAACGGGCCCGTTCGTGTATGAGCATTCGTTCGCGGTCTTCGACGTCAAGGCCGACGCCTGCGTGATGACGGCCATCGACATCGCGGGCAAGGAAATCGACAGCAAAACCTTCAAGCCCCGCCCGCGATGAACTGCTCTATGACTCCACGACAACGCATGCGAGAGTTTTTCGCCGGACGGGCGGTCGACCGGATCCCCAACGGCCTGGGCGGCTGCGAGACGGCCGGCATGCACCTGCTGGCATACGATAACCTCAAGGGCATCCTGGGCGTGGCGGACCCGCTCAACCGCATGTACACCTTCATGACCAACGCGGTCTTCGAGCCTTCGGTTCTTGCGGCGATGGAAGGCGACATGATCGTGCTCAACAGCCGCATGAGCGCCTCGCCGCTGTGGGGCCCGCCGGCCCGCGGGCGATGGAAGGACCAGGTCTTCTGGGGCAAGACGTTCCAGGTTCCCGCGGCATGGCAGTTCGAAACGCACCGGGACGGGACGATCTGGTGGGACAAGGCTCTCAAGTGCCCCCCCGGAGGCATCTACTTCGACTGGCCCAGCGGCCCGCCGAAGGTGCTCGAACTGCCCGACATGGATGCCCAGCCGTCTCCGGCAGACTTCAACCCCTCGCACGACCTGCCGCAGGAAATGCTCGCCGACATGGAAGCCGCGGCGCGATTCCTCCACGAGACGACGGACTACTCGATCGTGGTCGGCGAGTCGATCCATGACCTGCAGCTCAAGCCCGGCGGCATGCACGCGTGGTGGATGCGCATGCGCATCGAACCCCAGGCCTGCCACGAGTACCTCGCCAAGGCCGTTGACGCGGGGCTGGCGCACCTACGGCAGGTGCATCAGGCCGTCGGCAAATACGCCGACGCGATGATCATCGCCGACGACATCGGCGATACCCGCGGCGTGACCTGCGGACCGGACCTGTGGCGCGAGATCTACAAACCCCACTACAAGCGGCTGTGGAACGGCTGGAAGACGATCACGCACATGAAGTCGCTGCTGCACTGCTGCGGCAGCGTGGTGGACATCATGGACGACTTCATCGATTGCGGCCTGGATATCTTCAACCCCATCCAGGTCTCCGCGCGGGGGATGGACGTCGCGACGCTGGCGGCGCGGTTCGGCGGGCGGATCATCTTCTACGGCGGGGCTCTCGACGCGGTGGTTACGCCGCCGCCCACGCCCGACGAGCTTGTCTATGAGCAGGCGAGCAAGGTCATCGAGACTCTCGCGCAGGCCGGGCGGTATATCTTCGCCGGGACGCACAATATCCCCGGCGACACCCCGCCGGGCCATCTTCGCGCAATTCTCGACGCGTACAACAGCGTCAAGTATACTGCTGCGCCTTGGATACGGAACTGAACAGGAGCTTGCGATGAACGAACGACAAAGGACGATGGCCGTCCTGCATTATGAACCGTACGACCGCCTGCCCATCGTGCATTTCGGGTACTGGGGCGAGACGCTCTGGAAGTGGGTGCAGGAGGGGCACCTGACCGAGGATGAGGCCCGCGGCTGGTACGACGGCGGCGGGACCGACCCGGCGATCTGCAAGAAGCTGGGCTTCGACTTCGATTACTACGCGTGCTTCCACACCAGCACGGGGATGAACCCCGGCTTCGAGTACAAGGTGATCGCCGAGTTTCCCGACGGCGCCAAGCACGTGCAGACCGGCGAGGGCGTCGTCGTGCTCCAGCGCCCCGGCGCCACGGGAATCCCCTCCGAGATCGACCATATCTTCAAGGGCCGCAAGGAGTGGGACGAGCAGTACAAGCACCGCTTCAATTTCTTTCCCGAGCGCGTCACCAAGTGCCACGTGCGGACCAACGACGGCACGCTGCCGCTGGAGGCCGGCGGGGCGGAGTTCCTCAAGGCCGACACGCGCGAGTTCCTCTACGGCCTGCACTGCGGCAGCCTGTACGGCAGCATCCGCAATTTCATAGGCGTGGAGAACTCGGCGTACCTGGTCGTCGACGATGAGCCGCTGTTCGACGAGATCATCGCCACCGTCGGCGAGCTGTGCTACCGCTGCACCAAGCAGGCCCTGGAGAGCGGAGCCAAGTTCGACTTCGCCCACTTCTGGGAAGACATCTGCTTCAAGAACGGCCCGCTCATTTCGCCGCGGGTGTTCATGGAGAAGGTGGGCCCGCAGTACAAGCGGATCACGCAACTGGTCAACAGCTACGGCATCGACATCGTGAGCCTGGACTGCGACGGGATGATCGACGCGCTGATCCCGACGTGGATCGAGAACGGCGTCAACACGATGTTCCCCATCGAGGTCGGCACGTGGAACGCCAGCATCGCCCCGTGGCGGGCCCAGTACGGCAAGGAGCTTCGCGGCGTCGGCGGGATGGACAAGAAAGTCTTCGCCCGCGACCGCGCTGCCGTCGATGCCGAAGTCGAACGCCTCCGCCCGCTGGTGGCCCTGGGGGGATTCATCCCCTGCCCCGACCACCGCATTCCCCCCGACGCCCAGTGGGACAACGTCCGCTACTACTGCGACCGGATGCACAAGGTCTTCGGATAGCGGGTCGCCCGGGTGCCGTGGCGGGAGGGCGCAGCCCGACAGCCACGACCAGCCGCTACTGAGCTGGCACGCGCTCCAGTAAGGTCAGGGATCGTGGCTCTCTGGGCCTTCGGCCCTGCGCGCCACGGCACCCGCCTCTAATTGTTCTGGCACGATTTCAGAAACGACGACAGACCTTCGGTGTAGATGCTGCCTGACGCGTCGCAACCGTCGTTGTGCCCGCCGTGAATCTCCAGGAACGCCTTGGGCTCGTGGGCGGCTTCGAAGAGCTTGCGGCCGAACTTGTAGGGCACGATCTCGTCTTCGGGGCTGTGGATGACCAGCACCGGGCAGGTGACCTTCTGCGCGTGCTCGGCTGAGGGATAGCGAAATCGCAGCAGCCAGCGCACCGGCAGGTACCAGTAATGATGGGCGGCCACGTCGGTCAGCGAGCTGAAGGTGGACTGCAGGACCAGGGCCCGGCACGATCCGACGCCGGCCGCCAGGTGCGCCGCCACGCCCCCGCCGAGGCTCTCGCCGTAGATGACGATGTCGGCGGCCTTGGTGTCGCCGCGCGTGAGCAGGTAGTCCCACGCCGCCCGCGCGTCGGCGTAGGTGCCTTGCTCATCCGGCGAACCCTCGCTGTGGCCGTACCCGCGATAGTCAAAACACATCGCGCTGTAGCCCAGGCGATTGAACGTCAGCATCATCTCCGCGCGGTGTGAAACGTTCCCGCCGTTGCCGTGGCAGATCAGGATGACCCCCCGCGCCTGTGGCGCCGGCGAAAACCACGCCGAAAGCTTCACGCCGTCGGCGGCCGCAAAGTTCAACTCTTCAAAGCCCAGCGCTGCCGGCGCTATCCGCCAGGTTTTCGTCGGAAAGTACACCAGCCGCGACTGGACCAGCCAGGCGACCGTGAAGAGGATCAGGTACGAGCCGACGAGCAGGATGATGATTCGCAGGATCATGCGGGAGGTTCTCATTTCCAATTTCCAATTTGGAATTTCCAATTCAACAACAGAACAGCGGGAGGGCGAGCCCGTTTTGTTGTTCAATTGGAAATTGGAAATTGGAAATTGCCTCACCCGCGCCATTCGGTCTTGTCGGCGGTGGTCTCGAACTTGTCGACGATCAGGTCCGGCGGCGTCTTTTCGTCGGCGACGCCCGCGAGATCTTGTTCGGTTGGCTTGCCGATCGACAGCAGGCGTTTCATGGGGCACTTGCCCATGACCAGTTCGAGCTCCTGGGCGGCGGTCTCCGGATCGTACTTTTCGTAGTCGATGCGGGGGAGGTTCTTTTCCATCGAGAACAGGGCGCTGGTTCGGGCGCAGGCGCCGCAGCCGATGCAGCCGACCTTGCAGACGGCCTTGACCGCCTTGCCGAAGTCGTGGTTGCAGCAGGTGACGGCCAGCATCTTCTCGCGCTTGAAGGGCACCATCGAGATGATGTGCCTCGGGCAGGCCCGCTCGCAGGCGCCGCAGCCGGTGCATTTGTGGTAGTCGACCGTCGCGAGGCCGTCGATGACGTGGATGGCGTCGAAATTGCACGACCGCTCGCAGTCGCCAAAGGCCAGGCACCCGTACGTACACCCTTGCACGCCGGCCACGCCGTTGGCGCCCGAGCAGGTGCCTTCGCCCTGGTAGAGGTGTCGGCCGAACTTGTCGCCGGTGTGGGCGCCGCAGTGGACGACGGGTCGGTACGGCCAGCTCTCGGTGACGTCGACGCCGAGGATGTTGGCGATCATCTTCTTGCAGCTTTCGCCGCCGACGGAGCACTTGTTGATGGCGGCGCCGTCCTTGACGAGGGCCTCGGCATAGTCGGCGCAACCGATGAACTCGCATCCGCCGCAGTTGGCGCCGGGCAGGATGGCCAGGATCGACTCCACGCGCGGGTCGGCTTTGACGTGCAAGGCCTTGTTGGCCCAGCCCAGGACGAATCCGGCAGCCAGCGCCAGGATCAGCATCGTCCCGGCCGCCAGAAGTATCATGATGATTGCCATGGTTGTTCCTATTGTCTGGGGGCGCCCGCGCTGGTGGGAGCCTGCCCCTGTGGGCCCTGTGCCGGCTGTGTCGTCGGCAGAGCGACGATCCACGCGGTCTCCTTGGCGGGCGGATGCAGTGCCTTCTCCAGGCCACGGTCCACGCCCGCAAAGCCCATGAACGCCATCGAGAGAATACCGGCCAACACCATCGTGATTCCCGGTCCGCGCAGCGCCTTGGGGATGTCGGCCTTGTCCAATTCCTCGCGGATACCGGCCATGATCACGATGGCGATCAGGAATCCCACTCCGGCGAAGAAGGCGAAAATCAGCGTCTTGTCCAGACCCCATTGCTCGGCCCCGCTGGTGGCCGAGGCGTGGCGCATGATCTCGAGGCACGTGAAGAGGATCACGCAGTTGGTCGTGATCAGCGGCAGGTAAACGCCGAAGGCCTTGTACAGCGGCGGGAAGAACTTCCGGATGTACATCTCGACCAGTTGCACCGCCCAGGCAATCAGGAAGATGTAGACGGCATAGCTGAGGATGCTCAGGTCGACCACGCCGTCATAGCCGGGCCTGAAAAGCTGCACGACCGCATGCGTCAGCGGCGCACTGAGCACTTGCCCGCCGATCTTGTTGGGCGCCAGGATGTAGTAGGTCACCGCCCAGCTCAACAGTCCCGCCACGGTCGTCACCGCCGTCACGGCCGCACCCATGCCAAAGGCCGCGTCCAGTCTTCGCGAGACGCCGATGAACGGGCAGTTTCCCACGAAGAAGTGGAAGACCATGTTGTTGATCAAGGCCGTGGTGATGGCCATCAGCAGGATGGTGGTTAAGTAATCCATGGCGCCTCGCTAAGCGGCCTTTCTTTTAGCCACGGCCCAGTTCACCAGGCCCAGGAGCAGCCCCAGAGTGAGGAACGCCCCGGGCGGCAGGATCATGATCGACCACGATTCCCAGAATGGCGTTCCTTGCCCGAGCCAGGAAATATGCACCGGGGACTGGTACAGGGTGAAGCCGAACCACTTTCCGCTGCCGAGGATTTCCCTGACGGAAGAGATCGCCAGCAACGCCGCGGCATTGCCGGTGGCCTGGCCGATGGCGTCGCCCAGGGCCGGCATCAGCCCCTGCTTGGCCGCGCAGACTTCGCAGCGGGCGATGATGATGCAGTTGACGATAATCAGCGGGACATAAGGCCCCAACAGGCGGCTCATCGAGTACAGGTACGCCGCCAGCACCCGGTCGGCGATGGTCACAAACGCCGCAATCGTAAGCGTGAAGACCAGAATCCGCAGGTGCGGCTTGAGCTGCAGACGAAGCAGGCTGATGAGAACGTTGGAGCAGATCAGCACAAACGCCACAGCCGCGGCCATGGTCAACGCGCCCGAGACGGTATTCGTCACCGCCAGGGTGGGGCACAGGCCCAGGATCTGGCGGAAGACCGGGTTCTCGGGACCGATCCCGTTATTGAATCGTTGTAAGGCGGAGGGGCCATTATCGGCCATGGCGCACCGGTTCTTTCTGGGACATCGCCTTGAAAAAGGACTGAACGGTCTTGTTGACGATGTCGGCGACGCCCTCGGAGGAGATAGTCGCTCCGGAAAGGGGGGTAATGTTGCTGGGCCCCGAGGCCTTGGAAATGACCAGCGGCTTGCTCAGGCTCTTGTCTCTGAACTGGTAGAGGAATTCTTCGCCAGTGATCCTGTTGCCCAAGCCGGGAGTCTCCTTCTGGTCGAGCACATAAAGACCCGTGATGGTCTTTCCGTCGGCGGTCAGCCCCACCAGCACCTCGATGACGTCCGCAAAGCCAAGCCCGCTGCCCTTGACGACCCAGCCGACCTGCCGGCCGTCTTTGTCATTGGCTACGAACGCCGTCTGTCCGTTGGCGAGGGTCACCTGCTCGCTCTTGGCCGCTTCGGCGCCGGGAACCAGGGAGGGGATTTGCTCCAGCGTCAGGTCGAGCTTGTTCTTTTCGATCGCGGGGCTGAGGCTGGTTTGCACGAACGCCAGCGCCACGCCGAAGCCCAGCGCCAGCACGATCACCAGCCAACTCTGTTTGAGATAGTTCATAGCGTTCTCGCTCAGGCCTTGACCGGCGCCGGTCCGCCGATGGGCGTGGGGATGGTCCAGCGGTTGATCAGCGGCACGACCGAGTTCATCAGCAGCACCGCGAACATCACGCCCTCGGGATATCCGCTGAAGACCCGCAGCAGCATCACCAGCGCCCCGCACCCGGCGCCGAAGATCAGCTTGCCCCTGGGCGTCAGCGGGCTGGTCACCGGATCGGTCGCGATATACACCGCCCCGAACAGCAGCGCCCCGCCGAACAGGTGATGCAGCAGCAGCTCCGGTCCCCCGCCCTGGGCGAGGTTCATCAGACCGGCGATCACCGCCGCCGTGCCCACCATCCCCAGCGGAATCTCCCAACTGGCCGTCCGCCGGATCAGCAGGTACACCGCCCCGAGGATGCAGGCGGCCGCACTCGTCTCGCCCAGCGAGCCGTTGACGTTGCCCCAGAACAATCGCTTGACGTAATTCCAGTCGGTTGCCGGTTGCGTTGCCGCCGCGGCCGGCGCGGTCGCGACGGCGGGTTTGCGGGCGGCTTCGCGCCGGGCGGTCATCGGGGTAGCCTGCGTCACGGCGTGGGGCGCGTCGGTTCGCGACGCCGGGGCCACGTACGCGCTGGCGCCCATGACGCCGGCGAAGGCGATCATGACGAACGCGCGGCCGACCATCGCCGGGTTGAACAGATTCTGCCCCAGGCCTCCGAAGATGATCTTGGCGATTCCGATGGCGATCAGCGAGCCGACGACGCCGACGTACCACGGCGCCGACCAGGGCAGCGACAACGCCAGGATCGCTCCGGTGACGGCCGCCGAACCGTCGATGATGGTCAGCCCCTTTCCGCGGAGCATCGAGAACATCGCCTCGAAGGCCATGCATGCCAGCATGCACAGGGCGATCTGCTGGATGGCGTAGAGCCCGAAGACGGCCATCGACGCCACGATCACCGGCACCAGCGCCAGCAGCACGTCGAGCATCATGCGGCGCGTGGTCTGGGCGATGTTGCCCATGTGCGGCGACGGCGCGACGATCAGGACCGGTTCGGCGGGTGGCTGGCTACCGGCGGCAGGGGCGGGTTGTTGGGCTTGACTCATCGGCGGCTCATTTCTTCTTGCGGGGGATTTCGGCCTTGCCCATGCGCATCAACTGCACCAGCGGGATTCCCGAGGGGCAGATGTACGCGCAGCAGCCGCACTCGATACAGGCGTCGAGATGGTATCGCCGGGCGAGGTCCCAGTCCTTGAATCGGCACGCCAGGGCGATCTTGGTGGGCACCAGCCCCACCGGGCAGACGTCGACGCACCGCCCGCAGCGGATGCACTGGAGTTCTTCGGCCTTGCGGGCCTCCTGGCTGGTCAGCACCGTGATGCCGCTGGTGCCCTTGGTCACCGGCGTGTCGAGGTTGCCGATGGCCAGGCCCATCATCGGTCCGCCGGAGAGCACCCGGGCCGCCTGGTCGGTCAGCCCGCCGCAGTGCTCGATCAGCGTTTTGTAACTGACGCCGATGGGCGCCAGCAGGTTCCGCGGACGCGCCACGCCCGAGCCCGTCACCGTCACCACGCGGTGAGTCAGCGGCTTGCCCCGCAGCACCGCGCGTGCAATCGCCGCGGCCGTGCCGACGTTGATCACCACCACGCCCACGTCCAGCGGCAGCCCGCCGGTGGGCACCACGCGCCCCAGGGCGGCGCGGATGGTCATCTTCTCGCCGCCCATGGGATAATGCGTCGGCAGCACCACCACCTGTATCTTCGTCCCGCGCACCGCCCGGCGCAGATTGTCGATCGCCACGGGCTTGTTGTCTTCGATGGCGATGATGATCTGCTTGGCGTCGGCCGCCTGCGCCGCCAGCAACGCCCCGGAGATGATCGGTCCGGGAAGCTGGATCATCATGCGATGGTCCGCCGTCAGGTACGGTTCGCACTCGCAGCCGTTGACCAGCAGCGTGTCGATGGGCTTGGTTTCGTTGCGCACGAGTTTGACGTGCGTGGGAAAGGCCGCCCCGCCCTGGCCGACGATGCCAGCCGCCTGGATCGCCTCGACGATCTGCTGGGGGGCGTGGTCTTCCAGGTGCCGTGTGGGCCACTCGCCGCCGAAGATCGCGTCCCACAGACCCTGACCGCTGAGGGTCTGCGGACCGGCCGTGATCGGGATCACCGCCACGTGGCGGGCGTTGGGCAGCGTCGTCACGTCCGCCATGCCGCACGTGCCGTCGATCGACGCGTGGACCGGCGCCGAGACGAACCCGCCGGCCTTGCCGATCATCTCGCCCATCGCCACCGGCGTCTTGGGCTTGACCAGGCTCTCGCACGGGGCGCCGATGTGCTGCACCAGCGGAATCCGAACCTCCGGCGGCGTCGGAAGCACCTCGATCGCCGCGTCGGCCGACAGGCTCTTACGCTCGGGCGGGTGAACCCCGCCGCGAAAGTCCATTCTGCCGGTGGCTGTCATGAACGCTCCTTGAGGCCGCCGATGAGGCGGACGGCGCCAATGGCCAAAGCAATGCCCCCGACCAGTCCGACCAGGCACCCGATCAGTTGACCGCCCTGGGCCGGTCCGCCGATCACCGCCCCGCCCGCCGCCATCGCCAGCGGAAGCAGAAACACCTCTGCCGCGCAAAGCGTCATCCGCCACGACGACAGAGGCGAGGCCTCCATCCCCGCGTCGGCGAACTTGCACGCGCGCCCGCACGCCTGACAGCCCCCGCCCGCCGGCGAACCGGTTTGATCCTGAGGTTGCTCAGACACGATCCTGACCTCAAAACGAAAAGAATGACTGTACTGATGACCGTTGTGAAAATCAAACAGAATCCCCCCGTGGCAAGCCCGTCCCCCGTAGCACGGGCGTCCCGCCCATGCTCTTGCTGTGTGGCATGGGCGTCCCGCCCATGCTCCCGCTGTGTTGCATGGGCGTCTCGCCCATGCTCCCGCCGTGTTGCATGGGCGTCTCGCCCATGCTCCCCGCCGGGCCCCCACCTCTGGTACGCATGTCGAAGGCATGGAGGACACCATTCCATGGAGCTTTTCATGCGAACCTGAAACTCGCACCACCTGTCCAACAATTGTCCATTCGTTGTCTATTCTTGTCTGTTTCGAGCGATCAACACTTTGAGTGGCACCACAAACCGTTGGCCTTAAATGGTTTATATAACTTCGCCGCCTCGCCCAACGTGCAAGCAGACAATCGTGCCCCCGCGCCCAAATTCTCGATCAAACATCCTCAAGCCCCCATCAACCACCTGCAAACGCCACAGCATGGTACTCCCATGGCGCACCACCGGTTGAGGCGCCATGGATCAAGCGGACGGTTGCAGCCCTGGCCAGGACCACACCCTCCACCCCCGAGGCATTCCCAGAACAAGAGGGCTGGATCCAAAGCCGTCTGCCGAGAGGATTCACTTCCCAGAAAGCACTTCTTTCACATTTGCGTTGGTGACGGTTCCTCTTTTCACGCCCTCAGATATACGGTCGACCTCTTGGTTAGCTTCGGTCAACATTAGACGATAGCGATCTAGATAATGCCCTGCCATGCGTTCGGGGGAAAAGTATATCGCCCATTTGCCATCGATCCGCGCGGCCTCAATGCCTATGCTGCTCCCATCTACTACCAGACGGGCAAGATGAGGACTTCCGTCAATTGTTATCTCACGCCCTATGCGCGCACTGCAGTCGCTCCATAGAAGAACACCCTGATATTGCTGACTTACGGGGTCAAACAGGTGCTCACGAAAATACTCACCTGCTTCCCTGCCAAATCTCTCAGAAAGCAACTCTTGCAGGCCATCTGATTGTGCTGAAAACTCTGCGTACGCCGCCAACATTTTGGCGGCTTCCTTTCTTAAGGCCGGTTCCAGACAGTCAAGAACAGCCCGACCATCATGGTCACAAACTGCCTTCTGATATGAGTAGAACAGATCGCGCACACTGCCAGTCATTGCCGTGGCAAACTTCGAGTTAGAGCTGCATCCCGTCAGACATATGAACGTCAACGCAATTGCGGGGACAAGCCGATGTTGTGGCATTCTGGCTACCTCAGGGAAGAAACGGGTCAGGAAGTCAGGAACCGTTGTTTGCACACGCCATATTGTTCGGTCTCATCTCGCCATTTCGGGCGGCTTCAGCAGTGACGAGAGAACCGCCGACCGCGATTCCGATCTGTTAGACGCACGAGTGGGCCGGGTTCTTTTGGAAAAGTGAAGAATCTTTCACGTATTCGGAAGAGGGGCGGGAACGTGCCCGGGCAAGATGCCCGTGGGACTCACGGGCGGGACGCCCGTGCTACTGGGGGCCCTGCTGGGGGCTCGTGCTGCTGACGACGCTTAGGTTCTGCCGCTCAGCCGGGCTCGTCGGCGGCGGGGGGGCGGGGGGCGGTTGCAGGCCGCTCTTGCCTTCGACGAAGTTCGTGAAGACGCGCTGGGTGGGATAGGCAATGTCGATGGCGTCCTGGCCTTCGAAGGCCTCGAGGATCGCCTCGACGAGCTCGGTGGACACCACCCGCCGACGGCGGGCGTTGGTGAGGTACCGCAGCGTCAACGTCGTGCCCTCCGGGGCCAGGGCCGTCCAGACCGACGGCTGGACCTGCTCCTGGCGAAGGGCGATGGCCATGCCGGCGTGGTGGATGGTCTGGGTGACTTCGTCCTGGTCGACGGGGCAGACGCGGTTGACGATCTCGGTCAGCAGGCTCTTGGCTTTTCGCCAGTCGCTCTCAGCGGTGATCGTCAGGGGCAGTTCGTTCCAGACGTACTCGAAGTCCTGGACATAGTTGCAGGTGACCTTCTCGAAGACCCACCCGTTGGGGATGTGCAGGATTCGCCCGGTGGCCTGGTCGGCTTGCACCCACTGGCGGATCTCGGTGACGGTGAAGGTGAACAGGCGGATGTCGATGACGTCGCCGGCGTGGTCGCCGATCTGGACGCGGTCGCCGAGGCCGAAGGGCTTGCGCCACAGGATGTAGATCCATCCGGCGATATTGGTCAGCGGTTTCTGCAGCGCCACGGCCAAGCCCGCCGAGAACACGCCCAGGTAGACGATGATGCCCACGAAGCGTTCGAACCAGATCCGCAGCAGCACGATCACCAGCACGATGCCCAGCACGCCTTCGAGAAACTTCCGCGCGACGAACCGCTTGGCCGGATCGTCCAGCGTGCGGCGGAAGGTCCACCGCCCCAGCCATCGCAGCGCCAGGTACACGCCCAGGGCGATCAGGATCGCCACCAGCTTCTCAACTATCCCCGAGGGCAGACCCAGCGTGTGTTCGATCCAGTCCATGTCAGGCGTCTTTCTGCCGCTGGGGCGGGGGCTGCCTCGAGGCCTCCAGAACGCCCTGGTAGCGCTGGCGGATCTTCTGCAGGTCCGGTCCGTCGCTGAGGACTTCCTGGGCGCCGCTGAGAAGGGACCGGGCGTGGCTGGCGATGGCCGCGAGGTCTTCCGGGCGATGGGCGCGGGTCGCCAGTTCGCCCAGCGCTTCGAGCAGGCGGATCGACGCCAGCACGTCGGTACGCACCGAGCGGCGGATGGGGCTGATGCTCATGTCGAGCATCTGCACGAACGTGACGGGATTGAGGATCAACCGCACCTTGCCCTGCCGGTCGCAGCGGCAGCGGCTGGGCGGCTCCTCCACCACCAGCTTGCACAGGGCCGGCAGCAACCGGTCGATCGAGGCGATGGCGGTATACGAGTCGTTGAGGCTCGGCGAAAGGGCGCGCATCGCCGCCTCGATCAACTGCCGCACGGCGAACGTCGTGTCCTGCGCCGGCGACTGGTGCGGGCCCATCAAGAAGGCTTGCGTGATCTTGCCGACAAGGCCGTCGTCCAGCCGATCCGGCGGAACAACCACCGCCAGGGGGCTGCCGACCAAAGCGAACTGCCCGGGCTGAACCTCCACGCCGATCAGCAGGTCGTGACGCGTCGCCAGGCGCATCAGCTCGTCCGAGTCCACGCCGTGAATGTACCCGTCGACGCGGCTGGTGATGGTTCGGCCGCCGTCCAGGGGCGGCGGCGCCGGCTGCCCGTCGCGGCCTGTCTTTTCCGGGCGCGAGCCCTCCATCGACTCCAGGAGCTCCTTGCCGATCGAGGCCAGGATGCGGTCGGCCTGAATGTCTGACGCCACGTGATGGATGAAGAAGATCAGGATCGCGAAGCTGAAGATAGCCGCGGCGATGGCCACCGTCACGCTCAGGCGGGGCGTGCTGGGTGTTCCGGAGTCGCCGGGGCCGAAACTGCTGAGCACCGCCACGCAGTAGATGAACGTTCCGATAAAGACGCCGAAACTCATCTGCAGCGCCCGATCGCGAAGAAAGTTCAGCAGCACCCACGAGCCGTACTGGTTTGACGTCAGCGACAAAACCACGATCGTGATCGAGAACAGAACACCCGCCACCGTGATGATGCTTCCCGACAATGTGCTCAGCAGCGACCGCGCCGCCGCAGGGTCGCCACTGTAAACCCACGGAAGGTCTTTGACCCACTGGCCATAAATCGAATCCACCCAAAGCAGCACGACCGCGGCCGCGAGTCCTGCAATGCCCATCACGCCCGGCACGAACCAGTAGCTGGCGCGGATCTCCGACATCACGTCGAGCACGCGGACTCTCATGTGGTTGCCCCCCAAAGCCGATGGCGAGAAATTATAGTGGCTCGTCCCAATCCCGCACTCCCCGTCCCCGGCATTGAACAGCAACAACCGACGACGAGGACGAGGACGAGGACGATAAGAAGATACTCCCCGTCCCCGTCTTCGTTTCAATCCTCTTAATCCTCTCAATCCCCTCAATCCCGCACTCCCCGTCCCCGGGCTGAAAAGAAAAAACCGACGACGAGGACGAGGACGAGGACGATCCCCACCGATCTGCCCCGTCCCTGTCTTTGTCTTAATCCTCTTAATCCTCTCAATCCCGTAAATCCCGCACTCCCCTCCCCGACGACTGTTGCCCCGGCGAGCGGGCGCGGGCACAATGGAGAGGATGATTCAGATTACCCCGGCCATCTCGATCGACGAACGCGACCTGCACGTGGACTTCATCCGCAGCGCCGGTCCGGGCGGGCAGAACGTCAACAAGGTCTCGACGGCAGTGCAGCTTCGCTTCAACCTCGCCGCAACCCAGACGCTCAGCGAGGGCGTGCGCAGCCGGTTGAAGGCGCTGGCCGGTCGGCGCGTCAACGCGGCTGGGGAACTGATCATCGAGGCGCGGCGGTTCCGCACGCAGGGCGCCAACCGCCAGGACGCCATCGAGCGCCTCGCGGCGCTGATCCGGGCGGCCGCCCGCCCGCCGCGCCGGCGCAAGGCCACCAAACCCTCGGCGGCCTCGAAACGCAAACGCCTGGAATCGAAGCGCCGCCGCGCGGCGACGAAGTCCACCCGCGGGCGGGCAGTGCGCGATTACGAGGAGTGAGCGGATTCAAGAACGGGGACGGGGAGTGCGGGATTGAGGGGATTGAGAGGATTAAGAGGATTAAGACAAAGACGGGGACGGGGATCGGTTTTTTCGTCCTCGTCCTCGTCGTCGGTTGTTGCTGTTCAATGCCGGGGACGGGGAGTGCGGGATTGGGATGGGATTGAGAGGATTAAGAGGATTAAGACAAAGACGGGGACGGGGCAGATGGACGGGGATTGGTTTTTTCGTCCTCGTCCTCGTCCCGCGCGTCCGTCACCACCCTCGGCCCCGCCATGGCCCAACTTGACAGCATCACTGTGGTGATCTAGATTGTGCCACAGAAACGGGATCGAGACAGGGAGACCCAATCATGGCTGACATGAGCGAAGAACACCCCTCCGACGCGCAGGGAAAGATCGTTGTCTTCGGGGCCAGAAAGATTCGCCGCATCTGGCATCAGGAGCAATGGTTCTTCTCGGTGGTGGATATCATTGCGGCCTTGACCGACAGCGAGAATCCGCGCAACTACTGGAATATGTTGAAGGCCCGCGAGAAGAAACAGAGCCAGGTTCAGTTGTCCACATTTTGTGTACAACTGAAACTAACTTCGGCTGACGGAAAGGCTTACAAGACCGACTGCGTCAACACCGAGGCCGCCTTCCGCGTCATTCAATCCATCCCCAGCCCCAAGGCCGAGCCCTTCAAGCAGTGGCTGGCCAAGGTCGGCTATCAGCGCGTCCAGGAAATCGAGAACCCAGAACTGGCCCAGCAGCGGATGCGGGAACTCTACCGGCAAAAGGGGTATCCCAATGACTGGATCGAAAAACGCGTCCGGGGCATTGCCGTCCGCGACGAACTGACCGATGAGTGGCGCCAGCGAGGCATCGCCGACTCCAACGACTTTGCCATTCTGACGGCCGAGATCTCCAAAGCGACCTTCGGTCTGACCCCGGCGGACTACAAGAAGCTCAAGGGCCTGCGCCGCGAAAACCTGCGCGACCACATGACCGACCTGGAACTCATATTCACCATGCTGGGCGAGGCCGCTACCACCGAAATCGCCCGCAATACCGACGCTCAGGGATTCGTCCCGAATAAAGACGCCGCCCGCGAAGGCGGAACGGTGGCCGGCAACGCCCGCAGGCAACTCGAGGCAAAATCAGGCCGAAGAGTCGTCACCCGGCGCAATTACCTTGAGCAAAAGCCCAGCCACAAAGCGTTGCCCAAACAGCGCCGGGAATAAGACAGGCAGACTCAATCATTCTCCCAGCCCGGGGACAGGGAGTGCGGGATTTAGGGGATTGAGAGGATTAAGAGGATTAAAACAAAGACGGGGACGGGGCAGATTGACGGGGATCGGTTTTTTTCGTCCTCGTCCTCGTCCTCGTCGTCGGTTGTTGCTGTTCAATGCCTGGGACGGGGAGTGCGGGATTGGGACCTGATTGAGAGGATTAAGAGGATTAAGACAAAGACCGGGACGGGGCAGATCGACGGGGATCGGTTTTTTTCGTCCTCGTCCTCGTCCTCGTCGTCGGTTGTTGCTGTTCAATGCCGGGGACGGGGAGTGCGGGATTGGGATGGGATTGAGAGGATTAAGAGGATTAAGACAAAGACCGGGACGGGGCAGATGGACGGGGATCGGTTTTTTTCGTCCTCGTCCTTCGTCGTCGGTTGTTTCTTTTCGAAGACCGCTGCGAACTATAATACTCCTGTCGGGCACACACCAAGAGGGGAGACAGTCATGAAAGCCAGCAGGTACTATGTCGTGGCCACCTATCGCGTCGGCGACTTCAACCAGTTCAAGGACGAGTTCGACCAGGCGCAGGACATGCTCCAGTCGATGGGCGGGTTCAAGAAGACTTACCTCAATCGCGGACTGGACGATCCCAACCTGATCGTCATCGTCCACGAGTGCGGCAGTCTGCAGAAGGCCCGCGACTTCTATGACTCGCAGGAATTCAAGCAGTGCCTGGACAAGGCCGGCATCGTCGAAAAACCCCAGGTGTCCTTCGTCGAAGAACTCTGGCGAACGCCGCAACTGGCCATGGCAGACGCCCGGCCGGAATAGTCGGCCAGGGGGGGGCGATCATGCTTGTGCTGTTTCAATTTGAAGAGTGCGAGAACTCGCAACCGGTTCGGCGGCGGCTGACGGAACTGGGGGTTGACTTCGTCAGCATCAACGCCCCGCAGGGACACCCGGAGAAAGACCAGGTCATGACGCGGCTCTTCGGCAGCGCCAAGACGCCGGCCTTGTGGGACACGCGGACCGGGGCGCTGGTCCAGGGCGAGCAGAGTTGTCTTGAATATGTCAATGAGCATTGGCGGTGAAACTCTTCTTAAGAAGATGCTAAGCCGCAAGCGGCTCGGTCGCTTGGGGCCTGGCGTCTTGTGAGCTTAAAGCCCGCGCGGTTTCGCAATCGGCGCGGCGTTTTGCTATGCTTGCACCTCATGACGGTGCGGGCGATTATTCTGGCGGCGTTTGGAGCGGCGTTTATCGCCACGGTCGGCTATTTCAACGACCAGGTCCCGCGCCTGAACCATTTCGTGGGCAATCAGTTCCCGATCGTGGTGTTCTTTCCGCTGATCATTTTTGCGCTGCTGATCAACCCGCTGCTGCGCCGCGTCAAGGCGCGGTGGATGCTTTCGGGGGCCGAAATCGCCGTGGTGACCGCTCTGCTGCTGGCGGCATGCAACATCCCCGGCTCGGGATTCATGCGCTGGTGGAGCCGCCAGGCGGCGCTGCCGGCGGTCAGCAACCTCAAGGAACTCAGTTGGCGCAAGAGCGAAGCCCTGAGCTACGTCCCGGCGGCGCTGCTGCTCAATGGCGGGCGCTACGAGGCGTCGATCAACGACAGCTTCGTCAGCGGCAGCGGGGGGGCGAGGGTCTCGCTGGAGCAGTTGCCCTGGCGGGCGTGGACCGGGCCCATCGCAAGCTGGGTGCCGGTGGCGCTGCTTTTTGCCGGCGCGTCGATCTGCCTGGCGCTGATCGTACACCGCCCCTGGTCGACGCAGGAGCGCCTGCCGTACCCGGTAGCGCAGTTCGCCGGCGCGTTCATCAACTCGCCGCGCGCGATCTTCACCAACCGCCTGTTCTGGGTCGCGGCGGCGTCGATCTTTGTGCTGCACGTGGCCAACGGTTCGTACCTGTGGGCGATGGGCCAAAGCCCGCGCGACGTGCTGGCGTGGGATTTCTCAGCGCCGTTCGCCCAGACGTTCCCGGCGTTCTGGGACATGATCTCGACGGTCCCCTGGGGCGGCAACTCGGTGCTGTACTTCCCCATTTATCCGACGCTGGTGGCGTTCGCGTGCTTTGTGGCCGCCGATGTGAGCCTGTCGATCGGCCTGAGCGTGGCGGCCTGGTCGCTGGCGGGATACGTGCTGGTGCTGACGGGGGTGAAGTTCGAGTGGGTGGCGCTCGAAGGGGGCGTGGGACCCTGGCAGAGCGCCGGCTCGTGCATCGCGTTGGCGATGGCGATGGCGTACTTCGGGCGCCGGCACTACTGGAACCTGCTGCGCCGGGCGTTCTGCGCCGGCGGCAAGAACGTCCTGGGGCATGAAGTCTGGGCGGCACGCGTGCTGCTGCTATGCACGGCCGGCCTGACCGCCATCCTGGCGGCGTGGGGCGTGGCGTGGCCGGTGGCGCTGCTGGGGGTGCTGCTGGTGCTGCTGGCGTATATCGTGGTGGCGCGGATCACCGTCGAGTCGGGCGTGTTCCTGGTGCAGTTGCAGTGGCTGCCGATAGCGGTGGTGCTGGGGCTGCTGGGCGCCGAAGCGACCGGCCTAAGGGCTATCGCTGTGCTGGGGATGGTGAGTTTCATCTTCTGCGCCGAGGTGCGCGAGTGCCTGACGCCGCTGGTGCTCAACGGCCTGCGCCTGACGGATCCGTCGCGCATCGGCGGCGGGCGCGTCGGCGCCATGAGCATGGTTGTGCTGGTGATTGCCCTGGCGGTTGCGGTGCCCGCCGGGCTGTGGGTGGATCACAACTACGGCGTGCAGCGGGGCGAAGGGTTCTCCCAGGCGGCGCCGCACTACCTGTTCACTGCTGTCGCGCGGGCCAGCGGAGATCTGGTCGCCTCGCGTCAACTGGAAGCCTCGGACGCGCTGGCGCCGCTGGAGCGCCTGGCGGCCGCCAATCCCGATTCGCGCTGCCTGTGGGCGTTGGCCGGCGGGGCGGCGGTCGTCGCGGCGCTGGTGTGGCTGCGCCTGAGGCTGACGTGGTGGCCGATTCATCCGATCCTGTTTCTGGTCTGGGGCACGTGGGCGATGCGCGTGGCGGCGTTTTCGTTTCTGCTGGGGTGGGCGATCAAGACCGTCTGCGCCCGCATGGGCGTGCGGGTGGCGACGCTGAGGCTGCTGATGATCGGCGTGATCGCCGGCGACCTGGCCGGCGGCGTGGCCTGGATGATCCTGGGAGCCGTCTACTTCGCCCTGACCGGCGAGACGCCGATGCGGTATCACGTATTCCCGGGCGGCTAACTTCGGGGACGGGGACGGGGACGGGGAGTGCGGGATTGGGACGGGATTGAGAGGATTGAGAGGATTAAAACAAAAGACGGACGAGGATTGGTTTTTTCGTCCTCGTCCTCGTCGTCGGTTGTTGCTGTTCAATGCCCGGGGACGGGGAGTGCGGGATTGGGATGGGATTGAGAGGATTAAGAGGATTGAAAACAAGGACGGGGACGGAAAGAGTCTTCTGTTCGTCCTCGTCCTCGTCGTCGGTTTTTTCTTTTCAGGGCCCGTGGAGGGAGAAGGACGACCGTGAACATCAATTCCCCCACGCGGTCTTTTCTGTTACTTTGTGCAGGTGACTCTTCGCTCGATCATCCTGGGCCTGCTGGCGGCGGTGTTCATCGCCACGGTGGGTTACTTCACCGACCAGATCGTGCGGCTGAACCATTTCGTCGGCAACGAGTTTCCCATCATCGTCTTCCTGCCGCTGATGATAATCGCGGCGCTGCTCAACCCGCTGCTGGGGCGCATCCGCCCGGCCTGGCAACTCCACCGGCGCGAACTGGCGGTGATCGTGATGGCCGCCCTGGTGGCGTGCAACATCCCCGGCTCGGGCCTGCTGCGGTTCTTCAGCCGCGTGCTCGTGGTGCCCCTGCAGTTATCGGTCACAGAGACGCCGTGGAAGAAAGCTAACGTCCTGAGCTTTGTGCCGGCGGCGATGCTGCCCAACGGCGGGGTCTATCACGAGCCGTTCGTGCGCGGGATGATGACCGGCGCCGGCAAGGCGGGCGAGCCCATCGGCCTCGATGGCGTCAACTGGGGCTTCTGGAAAGACCCGCTGCTGGCGTGGCTGCCGCTGGTGGTGCTGCTGGCCGGGGCGTCGATGGCCCTGGCGCTGATGGTGCATCGCACGTGGTCGCGCCGCGAACGCCTGCCCTACCCCATCGCTCAACTGGGCGAGTCGCTGCTCGACGACGCCCGCGGCGGCAGGGGGTCCATCTTCCGCAGCGGGTTGTTCCTGACGCCGGCGATCATCATCCTGGCGATCCACCTCGTCAACGGGCTCAACGCCTGGTACGACAACACGCTCATCGAAATCCCGATGGACTACAGCTTCGGCCAGATCGTGCAAACCTTCCACGATGTCGGCAACGTGCCCTGGGGCAACGGCCTATGGCACGTGCGCCTGTGGCCGACGATCATCGCCTTCGCGTGCTTTGTCGCTTCCGACGTCAGCTTCACGCTGGGCATCTCGCCGATCCTCTGGGTGTCCCTGGGCGTGGTGCTGTACTCGTTCAACATCCCGATGAACTGGGAGACGGTCTCGGGCTCGCCGCTGGACTGGCAGAACGCCGGCAGCGCCGCGGCCATTGGGGCGATGCTGCTGTACCTGGGCCGGCGTCACTATGCGAGGATGCTCTGCCAGGCGCTGATCCCCGGCTGCGGGACCGGCGTCGAGCGCTACGAGACCTGGGCCTGCCGAATCTTCCTGCTGTGCGTGGCGGGCATGGTGGCCCTGCTGGCGGCTATGGGCGTGCCCTGGACGATCGCCCTGGCGGCCATCGCGATGATCCTGCTGGCGTACGTGGTGATCGCCCGCGTGACCGTCGAGAGCGGGCTGATCATGGCGCAGTTCCAGTGGCACATGATGGCCGTGATGATCGGCGTGTTCGGCTCGGCGGTGCTGGGTCTGCACGTCATCGCGGTACTGGGGATGATGGTGGCGATTTTCGTCGTCGACCCGCGCGAGTGCCTCATGCCCTTCGTGCTCAACGGTCTGAAGATCTGCGAAAGCCGCGGCCTTAAGCCCGCTCGCATGGGGGGCATGGGCGCGGGGGTGTTCCTGCTGGCGTTGGCGGCGGCGGTGCCCTTCAGCCTGTGGGTCGACAGCAATTACGGCGTCGCCCGCGGCGAGGGCTGGAGCACCTACCGCGCCCCGCGACTGGCGTTTGACTACATGGCTACCGAGTACAACAAGCTCAAGAGCTCCGGGCGGCTGCACGTGGCCGAGGACCTCTCGGCCGTCCAGCGCCTCACGCACATGGAACCCGACCGCAAGTGCCTGGTCGCGATGGGCGCGGGGTTCGCCGCGGTGATGCTCCTGGCGGGTCTGCGGCTGCGGTTCACGTGGTGGCCGCTGCACCCGATCATTTTCGTGCTCTGGGGCACGTGGGTGATGTACGAGACGGCCTACTGCTTCCTGATCGGATGGGCGATCAAGACGGTCGCGACGCGGCTTGGGGCGAGCTATTCGACGCTCAAGACGGTGATGATCGGCGTGATCGCCGGCGACCTGCTGGGCGGCCTGGTGTGGATGGTCATCGGCGCGGTGCATTATGCCACGACCGGCAAACAACCGGTGTGGTATTTGATCTTCCCCGGCGGATAGAAGAGTTCACCGCAGAGGCCGCAGAGAACGCAGAGGTGGAAGATGTTAGCGGTCGAGCTTGCTCGACGCGGTTGTTTCCCTGACCTGGCGAAGCTGCGCCCCCGGAAACCGCGCGGAGCAAGCTCCGCCGCTAACAAAACGGCGAGAGGTCTGCGCAGGATTGTTGTTATGCTTATTGGTTCTCCGCGATCTCCGCGATCTCTGCGGTGAAAGGAATCTGAATGATGCTTCGAAGAACCTGGTTGGTGACTGGACTTGTCGCCCTGGCGGCGATGCTTTCGCTGGGCAGGGATTATTCGCACGCCCAGGCGCCGGCGACGCAACCGGCCTCGGCCGCCAGCGCGCCGGCCGTCCCGCCGCCGGCGCGGACGCTGATCGCGCCGTTCGACGGGGTTACCATCACCGTCTACAACACCGGCGACCTGCACGACCAAAGCGGCAACCTCGCCCGCATCGCCGCCTTCGTCAAGAAGCAGCGCCAGACGGAGAACGTCATCTTCGTCGACGCCGGAGACTTCCTCAACAAGGGCGAGCCCTGGCAGCCGGCCACCAAGGGCGAGGGCATGATCGCCCTGATGGCCGCGTGCGGCTACGACGCCGTGGCCATGGGCAACCACGACTACATCTTCGGCAAGGAGCCGATCCTCGACCTGGTCGTCAAGTACCCGAAATTCCCCCTGACGCTGTGCAACATGAAATGGAGCAAGGAAGACGCCCCGCGCGCCAAGGGCATCGCCCGCTACCGCATCATCGAGCTCAAGGGCGTCAAGGTGGCCGTCGTCGCCTCGGGCTCGCACTACACCAACCACGCCCACGGCGAGCCTTTGCCCATGTATCACGAACGCGACGCGTACAAGGAACTTCTGCCGGAGCTGGCAACCAAGGCCGACTTCATCATCTTCATCTCGCACCTGTTCAACGGCAGCGACAAGAACCTTCTCGACGCCTGGAAGGAAAACTCCCCGCCGGTGATGATCGGCGCCCACACGCACGAGCGGCTGGTGACGTGGGTGAATAACACGCTGCTGGTCAAGGGCGGCCACAGCGGCCTGGCGGTGGGCAAGACGACCATCCAGTACGACCCCGCCCGGAAGCGGGTCGTCGCCGCCGCGGCCAAGACCATCACCGTCGGCAAAGACTGGCCCGAGGACGAGCAGGTCAAAGCCCTGCGCGAGAAGCTGATGCCTCAGCCCGCGAAGACTCACTGAACGACCTCAGCGGCTGATTTGATCCCTGGACCAAGACAGCAGGATGCTATGACGACACAGGATCCCACCTCAGCGGCGATGCAGCGATGGCACGACCTCTTCAACCGCGCCAACGGGCGGCGGCGGGTCTTCTGCGTCTACGGCGGCGACGAACCCCTGCCGCCGATCCCCAACGCCGAGGCCTTCCCCGAGAACAAGACTGGGCGCATCGAGAACGCCTGGCAGAACTATCGCCAGATGCTCGATCGGCGCTCGTGGATCGGCGATGACTCGATCCCCTTCGCCGACGTCTACACCGGCACCGAAATCTTCGCCCACGCCTTCGGCTGCGGCGTGTACCGGCACGAGAACAGCAATCCTTCCGCGCGGCCGCTGATAACCAGGGCCTCGCAGGTCGCCTTGCTGAAGGTGCCGTCGCTGGACTGCCCGCCGCTGGCGGTGCTGTTCGAGATCGGCGACGAGCTCCGCCGGCGCGGCGGGGCCGATCTCATCATGAAGATCCCCGACATCCAGAGCCCCGTCGACATCGCCGCGCTGATCTGGAACAAGACCGACTTCTACTACGCCATGATCGACGCCCCCGAGGCCGTCCACGAACTGGCGACCAAGTGCCGCCAACTCCTGACGGCGTTCTGCGACGAATGGTTCTCGCGATACGGCAGGGCGTTCATCGCCCACTATCCGCCCTATTACATGCCGCAGGGCCTGACGCTGTCGGAGGACGAGATCGGCTGCGTGAATCGGGAGATGGCCGAGGAGTTCTTCCTGCCGCACCTCAACGCCCTGAGCGACCACTTCGGCGGCCTGGGCATCCACTGCTGCGCCAACGCGCGGCACCAGTGGGACACGTTCCTCAAGATCCGCAACCTGCGCGTGCTGAACATCACGCAGGGCCCGGCCGTGACAGCCGACGCCTACCGTTTCTTCAACGAGAAAGTCATCCACGTCCACGACGGCCAACCGGACGGGGCCGACATGCCTGCCTGGATCGACGCCAACGCCCCGGCCGCCCCTGTCCTGCTGCGCGAAGTGGCCGCGACGCGCGAAGAAGCCATCGAGAAATGCGCCCGCCTGCGGGAATGGGCTGACGGAAAGTGGTGAGTGACGAGAGGTGAGTTGCGAGTCTCACCACTCACCACACACTACTCACCACTGGTCGTACAGCACCTCTGCCGCAGCCTCGACGTCCTCCCGGAAGTACTCGCTAAGATCCTCCTGCGTCAGCAAGTCCACCTGGCGGCGTTCCAGAATCTGCGATAGTTCGTGCGCCATGCCTCCCAGGCGAATCAGGCCGGGGATGTGCTGGGGGTTGAATCGCACCAACACATCCACGTCGCTATCGGGGCCAAAATCCTCGCGCAAGACCGATCCGAACAAGCGCCAGCCGCGTGATGTGATGTCGGCGGCAGAAGCTCGCTACGGCCTGGGTATTGATGGCGATCTGCACTGGCATCGGTCAGTCCTTTCAGGACAATGAATTGTTCTAACATCTTGCCCGGCGCCAGTGGGATACCTTCCTTGAAGATTCGCAATCTGCCGGGTGCTGAAGTGGTGAGTTGTGAATCTCATCACTCACCACTGATGCCGCAAGATGCCCATGCTACTCATAAAAGAGCGGGCGGCCCGTTCGGACCGCCCGCTCGTGTCAAAGCAGACTCAGATGATTTCTTAGCGTCTGCGGCGTCGCAGCAGCGCGCCCACGCCACCCAAGCCCAGCAGCGCCATCGTCGCCGGCTCGGGGATGGGCGTGACAATCTTGTCCAGGCGAATCGAGTCGAACTCGATGTCGTGCGGTCCACCGGAGGACTTGTCCTCGGCATAGAGAACGATCTTCAGATCCTGGCCGAGAACGTTGACCCCGGTGCTGATCGTCTGCCCATACCCAGGAGACGTCGTGATAAGGCCCAGATCATCAGTGGTGAACGAGATCGTGTAATTGGCCCATGTGCCGCTCGCCGGCTGATTGGCTAGGGCATTGCTGACAGCCTGATAGGCGATGACTGTGCCGTTTGCAACCAGGCGAATCTGATTGGTGCCCGTTGGGAACGGCGTATCGCTTCGGTTGCCCAGAGCCACCGTCAGCGTATAGGTCGAATTGGCGGTGATCATCTCGCCCAGGCTTGGGGAGGTGACGGCCGCCCAGCGCGTCCCGCTATAGCCGTTCTTCCAGCGAACAAAAACCTTGTTGCCGCTGGCGTCGCCGAAATCAGAGTACACCGGACTGACGGCATTGATGCCGGCAGCAAGCCCGGCGGTGCCGTAACGCGTAAACATCCATCCCCCGCCGAGATTAGTGTTGCTGGTGTCGACATAGCCGGTCGCTGACGTGTCGAAATTGGAATTGGGCACGGTAATAAGGTCCGCACCGGCTGGAGCAACGCAGGCCGCCAACACCCCTGCAGAAATCAACAGCACCGTGATTCTTCCTCTGATTTGCTTCATGTCGCTCTCCTTCCGAAAAGAAACCGTCTGCTTTCAAATGTGGTACCGCTCTACATCAAATAGCATACAGCAAAGACTGTATTCTGTCAATACTTGTCCTCAATTTATTAGTTTTGGAATTAAGTATTAATGCAGCACTTACACCATCAGAGAGAGAATTCGCGAAGATATTTGTTCCTGACAACGGTGAATGAACCCCTATACTGCGGCTTCAGTGATTTGCCTGAACCATTCACAATGGATAAACAAAGTTGGCCTTTTTGGGGTGCAGATGCGGTTTTCCGCTTGGCGCATAAGGCCTTCTGTGGTAGATTACTCTCAGGAGTAGAAAGCCGGCTGTAGAAGTCGCGGCTTTCGACATTTGTTGAAGCAGAAGGTAATAGTCGCCGCATTTTCTGGGCGAGATTTCACGGAAACTTTTCGTTTTAAAGGAGAAAGCAATGAGCAGCGCGAGGAGAGGAATTTTCACGATTGGTATTGCGGTAGTGGTACTGTTGGCAACAGCCGGAACGTCCCAGGCGGCGTTGATTGCCATTTCCAACGGCGACTTCAACACGTCGTTGCAGACATACACAAACGCCAACGGCGCCGACCTTGGCGGCGGCTGGACCAGGCTCGCCGGGACGGGCACGGCCGTGTATGCTGGAATCGACACCATCAATACTGGCCTATATTCTGTCATGGGCAGCGCCAGCGGCAACAAGCTCATAATGCAGTATCAGGCGTCGTCAAACGCGGCGAAGAAGTCCTACGTCAAGTCGCCGATGCTTGGTAATGCGGCAGGAACCACGGAGTTGCTCATCCAAGCCAACACGACCTATACGATTACCGTTGCAGTCGGCAATATGACGGGAACCGGTTTCACTGGCACACTCGGCTCGGATAACATGACAAGGAATGGTATCGAGTTGCTTCTGGACGGTAGCGCCAGGGCCATTAGGCGTATCGATGGCTTCAGTGTTCCGGATGCAGCGGCGGCCGCCAAGACGCCCGACAATGGCGGGACCGACGGAACGTGGCAGGATTACACCTTGACCTTTACTACCGACGCTTTGGGCAATGTTCTCTCCTCCAACGGGAGCGCAGGGTTTACCGGTTATTCTCTTCCGGCTTTCGTGGGCGAGAACATCTTGGGGAAAGCGATGAGGATCGAGTTCCGCACCGAGGCCTTCAACTTGACCAAACAGAATGTTGAGTTTGACAACGTCCGTATCGACGTCGCCTCGACGATCGTCCCCGAGCCGGCGACGATGAGTCTGCTGGTTCTGGGCGGCGTGGCGGCTTTGCTGCGGAAGCGCAGGAACTAGCACCAGGCTTCACGACGATCTGAGAAAGATCCATAACCGGGCGGCCGAATCGACAGGCCGCCCGGTTTCTTTTCATCTGCCGCCCTGGGGATGCAAAAAAGATTCTCTTTCGATTCATTTTGCTGCTTCCGATTGTCCGGCATATCTGGTATACTTTTTACGACAATAGGGTTTTCCCCCTACTGCGGCAGAGATAAAACGGAGAGCTGAAGGAAGGCTGTTCCTGCCAGAGGAAATTCACGGCGTTGTTTGTTCTTTTGTTCCCATTTGTAAGGAGAAGAGCATGATGAACTGGAAGAGAGGATCAGCGGTAGTTGTTTCGGCGGCGGTTCTGCTGGCACTGGCCGGCGCATCTCAGGCGGCGATCATCGCGGTTCCCAACTACGATTTTGAGCTGGGCCGAACGCCAAACCCCCAGGCAGAAGTCGGCTGGTATAACGACACGATGATGAACGGCGGCAACAATTACAGCGACATCCTGACCGGGTGGAACATTTTCTCCGTATCGACCCGCTTCGTCGGCCGGTGGAACCCCGCGGACGGCAACTACGCTGGCGCCACCGATGGCGATGGCACGCCTGATCCGGCCCCGCTGAGCGGCCAGGCGGCTTTCATGCACTGGGGCGGCGGTGGGTCGGTTTCCACACAGTACATCCGGTCGGCCCAGAGCCTGGCGACTATCCAGTCGGGCCTGGATTACACGCTGACCGTCGGCGTCGGCAGCGCCTGGGGCACCAACATGAACGCCGTCTCGTGGGTGCAGGTGAACCTGCAGGCCGACGGCGCCACCGTGGCCACCGGCCACTATGGCCCTCCGGCCAGAGGCACTTGGACGGACCTGAGCGTCACACTGACCAAGGAACTGATTGAATCGTCCCAGTTGGCGGGCAAGAGCCTGACGATCGAGCTGGTCGGCCGCGGCGGACCAACCACGCATGTGGACTTCGACAACGTGCGGCTGGTCGACAGCAGCGCGATCCCCGAGCCGGCGACGATGGGCTTGCTGGTTCTGGGCGGCGTGGCGGCGCTGCTGCGACGACGCAGGAACTAGTCGGACCCGCACCAAGAGAAACTGCAGCAGATGCACTACCGGGCGGCCGAGTCAGATCGGCCGCCCGGTCTATTTTTCGTCTTCAAAGAGCAGCGTCCTGAGAAAGAACGCGCCTCCTTGGGACAAGCTCATTCCGGGATCGCCGGCGAGCAGATACCATTTTGCCGTCACGGCCCCAAGCCAACACAAATGCAGATATTCTGGCGAAGTCGGGCGATGTCGAGCCTAACATGCGACTGAAGCTTCAAATATGCTGACTTCTATTGCTGGCTTGATAGGATGTAATCGTGGCGTTGACGCAACGACATCATGAGGCCCTTGAGGCGCTATACGACGCCTATACGCATCGGCGGTTTGTCAGCCCCGATCCGCTGGAGGCGTTGTACGCCTACAAGAATGCGGCGGACATTGAGGTCGCGGCCCTGGTGGCTTCGTGCCTGGCGTACGGGCGGGTGGCGCAGATTGTCCGCAGCGTCCGGGCGGTGCTGGGGCTGATGGGCGATTCGCCCAGCCAGTACGTCGCGGCCGCCACGCCGGCTGTGCTGCGGCGCGACTTGGGCGGGTTCTGCCACAGGTTCAACACGGCTGCGGACATGGCCGCGCTGCTGCTTGGCGCGCGAGCGGTGCGCAAGAAGTACGGCAGCCTTGCGGGCTGCCTGGCTGCGGGACTGCGCGGCGGGGACGTCTGGGGCGGGCTGGCGAAGCTGTCGGGCGAGCTGACAGCCGCCGGCGGCAGGAAGAGCTTCCTGTTGTCGGACCCGCACGGCGGCGGGGCCTGCAAACGCCTGCATTTGCTGCTGCGATGGCTGGTGCGGCGCGACCGCGTCGACGTGGGTGGCTGGGACGCCGTCAAGCCCGGCCAACTGGTGGTGCCGCTGGACACGCACATGCACCGCCTGGCCCTGGCGATGGGGCTGACCGCCCGCAAGTCGGCCGACGCGCGCACGGCGCGGGAAGTGACGGCCGCCTACGCCCGCCTGAGCCCGCACGATCCGGTGCGATACGATTTCGCCCTGACGCGCCTGGGCATCCGCCGCGACATGGATGACACGTCATTCTTGAGTCGGTGGCACAGCCTTTCCAGGCTGTGCTCACGGGGGGGAGGCGGCACAGCCTTTCATGACACAGGCTGGAAAGCCTGTGCCACGGGAGGTGAGCTATGAACGAGGCACTCACCTCCTTTGTCTGGATGTTCTGGACGCAGTTGTGCGAGATGGCGCCGTACCTGCTGCTGGGGTTTCTGGTAGCGGGGCTGCTGTCGATTTTTCTTTCGCCGGCATTGGTCGAGAGGCACCTGGGGCGCGGGCGGTTCTGGCCGGTCATCAAGGCCACGCTGCTGGGTCTGCCGATGCCCCTGTGCTCGTGCGGGGTGATCCCGGTCGCCGCGTCGCTTCGCCGTCACCGCGCGGGGCGCGGGCCGACGGTGGCGTTCCTGATCTCCACGCCCCAGACCGGCGTTGACAACATCCTGGTGGTCTACAGCCTGCTGGGACTGGTCTTTGCCATCTTCAGCCCGATCGTCGCGCTGGTCAGCGGGATCGCCGGCGGCTTGCTGATCTCCTTCACCGAGAAGCGCGTTCCACAAGACGAGCCGCCCGCCGAGGAAGTCTGCCGCGAGGCCTGCTGCCAGCCGACGCCGCGCGGCGGGCGGCTGATCCAGGCGCTGGAGTATGGGTTCGGCACGCTGGCCCGCGACATCGCCCGCCCGCTTCTGATGGGCCTGGTGATCGCGGCGCTGATCAGCGTGGCCGTGCCCCGGGAGTGGGTCCAGGCCAGCCTCGGCGGAAGCCTGGGGCTGATCGTGGCGATGGCCGTGAGCTTGCCGGTCTACGTGTGCGCGACGGCGTCGGTGCCCATCGCGGCGGCTATGATTGCCAGTGGGGCTTCCCCGGGCGCGGCGATGGTGTTCCTCATGACCGGTCCGGCGACTAACGCCGCCACCATCATGACGGTCTGGAAGCTGATGGGCCCGCGCGCGGCGGGGTTGTATCTTTTTTCCACCGCCGGCACGGCGCTGGCGGCAGGGGCGACGCTGAACTGGCTCTACGCGCAGCCGGGCGTGCCGGACTTCGTAAACATCCAGCATGGCGCGCCGGGAGTTTTTCAAACTATCGCCGCCGCGGCGCTGCTGGCGGTGCTGCTGCGGGCGCTGGTGCGCGGCAAGACCGGTCCGGCCGAACCGCAGGCGATGGCCGCGGTGGCGGCAGAGGGGGAGGGCTTGCTGCTGAAGGTCGCCGGAATGACCTGCGATCATTGCGCCCAGAGCGTCAGTGCGGCGCTGCTGCGCTGCCCAGGAGTCGCCACCGTGGCGGTGGATCGTCCTTCCGGGTCGGTCCACGTACGCGGGGCCAAGCTGAATCGCGAGGAACTGGCCGCCGCCGTGACCGAGGCGGGGTTCAGCCTCGAAGGCATCGAAGAACACGCGGGGGCTGCTGATCAATCCAAAGGAGACCATCATGACTGAACGCAAAGGCGAAGTGACATTCAAAGGCCAGCCGCTGACGCTGGTGGGCGATCCGGTTCGCGTCGGCGACGACGCACCCGACTTCGTGGTCGTGGCCAACGACATGACCGAGGTCACGCAATCCGACGTGCTGGGCAAGATCACCGTGATCTCCGTCGTGCCCTCGCTGGACACCCCCGTCTGCGACCTGCAGACGCGCCGCTTCAACTCCGAGGCCGTCAAGCTCGGCGCCGGCGTCAACATCCTGACCGTCAGCATGGACCTGCCCTTCGCCCAGAAGCGCTGGTGCGGGGCCGCCGGCGCCGAAGCGCTGCGGACGCTGTCGGACCATCGCGACGCCTCGTTCGGAAAAAACTGGGGTGTGCTGATCAAGGAGCTGCGCCTGCTGGCGCGGTCAGTCTTTATCATCGATAAGAGCGGAAAGGTCCGATACGTTCAACTGGTCAAGGAAGTGACCGACGAGCCCAAGTACGAAGACGTGCTGGCCGCCCTGGCGAAAATCACGAAATAACGGAACGACAAATTCGAATAAACAAATTCGAAATCCGAAACAAAAGGAACTATGAACAACAAATTCGAATAAACAAAACCGAAATCCGAAACAAAAGACAAACAACAAAAACAAAAGAATAACCGCCTGGCCCGGATCTCTTTGTTGTTTGCTTTATTGTTGTTTAAGCTTTTTGTTTCGGATTTCGAGATTCGGATTTCGGATTTGTTTTTGACTCACAACCAAAAGGACCTACTTGATGGCGACTGAGCGAATGGAAATCCGGAAGTGCAACGTTTGCGGGATCGTGGCCGAAGTGCTCGAAGGCGGCGCGGGCGAGCTGGTCTGCTGCGGCGAACCGATGGTGTTGCTCGAGCCCAAGACCGCCGACACGAGCGTCGAAAAGCACGTGCCGTACATCGAGCGGACCGACGCGGGCATCGTCGTGCGCGTCGGGCAGAACACCGCCCACCCGATGGAAGCCAAGCACTTCATCCAGTGGATCGAGCTGATCGCCGACGGGGCGGTCTATCGCCAATCGCTGGCGCCCGGACAGGCGCCGCAGGCGACGTTCGCCGTGACGGCCTCGAAGGTCGAGGCGCGGGAGCTGTGCAACCTGCACGGACTTTGGAAGAGTTAGCTGACTGGAAAAGGGGAGGACAATCATGCTGACATTCAACGTGGCGGAGATCCTGGAGATCGCTCAGCAGATCGAGCGCAACGGGGAGGCATTCTACACCCGTGCGGCCGAGGGCGCCCGTTCCCAGCAGCAGCAGCGGCTGCTGGAGAACCTGGCGTCGATGGAGCGCGAGCACGAGCGGACGTTCGGGGCGATGCAGTCGCGTCTGTCTTCGGCGACCCGCGAGGGTTCGGCGATGGACCCGCAAGTGGCGTCGTACCTGCGGGCGATCGTCGAGGGGAAGGTCTTCTCGCCCCAGCCGGACCTGGAGGCGCTGTCGGGCGCGGGGATCGTGTCGATCCTCAAAACCGCCATAGAGCTGGAAAAGGATTCGATCGTGTTTTATCTTGGCGTCGAGCAACTGGTCATGAACGCCCACGACGTCAAGACCATCGACGAGATCATTCGCGAGGAGCTGGGCCACGTGGCGATCCTCAGCGACACCCTGCGCGAGGTGCAGGGCGGAGGTGATGAGTGAGCGGATCGCTCGAAGCGATTAAAGTGTCCGACCACGTCTACTGGGTCGGCGCAATCGACTGGGAACTGCGCAACTTCCACGGATACCTGACCACCCACGGCACGACGTACAACGCCTTTCTGCTGATGGGCGAGAGCGTCACGCTCGTCGACACCGTCAAGGCGCCATTCCGCCAGGAGATGCTCACGCGCATCGCGTCGGTCGTCGACCCGGCGCGCATCGAGACGATCATCTCCAACCACGCCGAGATGGACCACACCGGCTGTCTGTGCCAGGTCATCGACGAGGTCAAACCCCAGCG
This sequence comes from Planctomycetaceae bacterium, assembly GCA_039680605.1. Classification (NCBI taxonomy): domain Bacteria; kingdom Pseudomonadati; phylum Planctomycetota; class Planctomycetia; order Planctomycetales; family Planctomycetaceae; species Planctomycetaceae bacterium. Next base: position 77,614 of record JBDKTA010000058.1, read on the forward strand.
CGTGCTGGCCTCACAGCAGGGCGCCAAGGCCCTCGAGGCGCACTTTCGCATCGGCAGCCGGATCGAACCCGTCGCGGAAGGGCAGACCCTCAACCTCGGCGGGCTCGACGTTACCTTCGTCGAGACGCGCCTGTGCCACTGGCCCGACAGCATGTTCAGCTACCTCCACCAGGACCGCGTCCTGTTCAGCCAGGACGGGTTCGGCATGCACCTGGCCACCAGCGAAATGTTCGCCGACCTGGTCGAACGCTGGCTGCTCGACCATGAGGCCGACAAGTACTTCGCCAACATCCTGCTGCCGCTGGCGAGCTTCATCAACAAGACCCTCGACAAGGTCGGCAAGCTCAACCTGCCTCTGGACGTGATCGCCCCCGACCACGGCCCCATCTACCGCCGCAAAGAAGACATCGAGCACATCGTCGGCCTCTATGCCCGCTGGGCGGCGCAGAAACGCCTGGCCAAAGCCGTGATCGTCTACGACACGATGTGGTCGAGCACGGCGGCGATGGCGGCGGCCGTCGGCGACGGGATCAAGGCCCAAGGCGCCGAGGTCATTCTGATGCCCCTGGCGTCCTGCCACCGCAGCGACGTGGCGACGGAGATTCTCGAAGCCGGCGCCCTGGTCGTCGGAACCCCCACGATGAACGGGACCATGTTCCCCACCCTGGGCGACGTGATGACCTACCTCAAGGGCCTCAAGCCCAAGGGCATGGTCGGCGCGGCCTTCGGGTCGTACGGCTGGAGCGGCGAGGGCGCCAAGGAAGCCGCCGCCATCCTCCAGCAGATGGGCGTCGAACTGCTCGCCGAACCGCTGCAGGTTCAGTATGTGCCCGACGAAGCCGCCCTGGCCAGGTGCAACGAACTCGGCCGCATCATTGGAAAGAAACTGACAACCTCCTACAGCCCGCGGTAATCAAGGCAGCGCCTGCCGGAAGGTCATGCCCCTGTGAGTCCGCCTGACAATCAGCCCGCCGCGGCGGCTGGGCGAAAACCCGCCCCCGCCCGCAAGCTCGTCATGAAGCAGGCGGTCATGCTGCGCATGCTCTACGCGCTGGCGCCGCTGGCGGCGGCGGGGGTCTACTTCTTCGGCTGGCGAAGCCTGGCGCTGCTGGGCGTCTGCGCGGCGGCGGGCTTTGCCACCGAGTACGTCACCAGCCGCCGGCGGGCGGCGCCGGTCTCGACGGCCTGCTTCGTCACCATCGCCCTGTACGCCCTGTCGCTGCCGCCGCTGACGCCGCTGTGGATCGCGGCCGTCGGCGCCGTCGTGGCGATTCTGTTCGGCAAGGAAGTCTTCGGCGGATTCGGTCGCAACTTCGCCAACCCCGCCATCGTGGGCAGGGCGTTCGTCTACATCTGCTTTCCCGTGGCGCTGACGAGCCAGTTCGTGCCGGCCTTTACGGGCTGGCCCGGCGGGCTGGCGCACTGGTCGTTCGCCGGCCTCGACCAGCTTCCCCCGCACCTCGCCGCCGGCGGCAAGACGGTCCTCGACGCCATCACGCAGGCCTCGCCGCAGTGGGTCGTCAAGAACGTCACGTTCGAGGTTTCGAATCTGGCCGACTTGCTGCTGGGGACCATCGGCGGAACGTACAGCGGGCCCAACGGCACGCGGATCGTCGCGGCCGGCAGCATCGGCGAAGGCTGCGCGGTGCTGATCGCCCTGGCGGCGGCGTACCTGCTGATCACCCGCACGGCCAACTGGCGGCTGATGGCCGGCGGGCTGCTGGGCGTGGTGGTTTCGGGCGTGTTCTTCCGCAACGTGCTGGGGTTTGACGCGGTGGGTCAGGTGCCGCCGATCGAGCTGGGTCTGTTGGCGGGCTCGACGCTGTTCGCCATCGTCTTCATGATCACCGAACCTGTCAGTGCGCCCAAGAAGCACGCCGCCCAGTGGGTGTACGCGTTCCTGATCGGTCTGCTGATGATCGTCATGCGCTGGCTGGGCGTCTTTGTCGCCTCGGCCACCTTCGCCATTTTGATCGGCAACATGGTAGCCCCGCTGCTGGACCTGGCCGCCGGGACGTGGGAGGCTCGCAAGTCCGCCCCCGTCGCCTCCGGGGGGGACGCGGCATGACGCTCAACACCAGGAGCCCCGCGTACGTGATCGTCTTTGCCACCGCCGCGTCGGCCGTTTTCACCGTCGCGATCATGGCCCTCTACCAGTTCACCGAGCCGACGGCCAAACTCAACGCGCGGCTGGCCGAGGATAAGGCCGTCGTCGAAATGTTCGACCTGGCCGACGCGTCCACGCTGACCGACCGTCAGATCGTCGACCTCGTGCGCCGCCGCGTCGCCGGACCCATCGCCCTGCCCGATCCCCAGGGCGGCAGCGTAAACGTGTGGATCGCCTACGCCGGCGACGCGCCGACCACGCCCGACCTGCGCGACCGCGCCAACGTCCAGGCCTATGCCTTCGACATCTCCGGCGTGGGCTTCTGGGCGACCATCCGCGGCCGCATGGCCGTCAGCGCCGACCTCAAGACGGTGGTGGGCGTCGTCTTCCTCTCGCACAGCGAGACGCCGGGCCTGGGCGGGCGGATCTCCTCCGACGCCAAGTGGCGCCAGACATTCCGCGGGCTCGACATCACGCCAGGCGGCGGCGCGAAGCTCATCTACATCAACAACGTTGCGCCCGAGACCGGGCCCCCCCAGCATGGGCGCCACGTCGACGCCATCACCGGCGCGACGGGCACGTCGACGGCCGTCGAGACCTTCGTGCGAAAGGATCTGGACCGTTTCCGCCGCGCGGCCGCAGCGGCGGGCCTGGGCGCGGGAGGGCAGCCATGAACGGCGCGGGAAATCCCCCGACCTCCGGCCAGGCGCTGTGGAGCCAGTTCTGGGACGACAACCCGGTCTTCCGCCAGGTGCTGGGCATCTGCTCGGCGCTGGCGGTGACGAACCTGATGTTCAACACCCTGCTGATGTGCGGGGGGTTGATCTGGACGACCGTCATGAGCAGCCTGACGGTGAGCCTGCTGCGCCAGTACATTCCCCAGCGCGTGCGCATGATGGTGCAGGTGCTGATCATCTCGGTCTTCGTCATCGTCGTCGACATCGCCCTGCGCACGTTCTTCTACGAGACGTACAAGGACATCGCCGCGTACGTCGGGCTCATCGTCACCAACTGCATCGTCATGGGGCGCGTCGAGAGCTTCGCCGTCAAGAACAAGCCCCTGGTCAGCGCCTTCGACGGCCTGGGCGCGGGGCTGGGATACTCGGCTGTGCTGATGGCCGTGGCGGTCGTGCGCGAGATCCTGGGCTTCGGTACGCTGTTCAACTTCACGCCCTTCAAAGTCACGCTCATCTCCGGCGAGACGGTCGCCGGCTGGCAGAACTGGACCATCATGGTCATGCCGCCGGGGGCGTTCTTCGTGCTGGCGATGATCGTCTGGGGCGCGCGGGCCTGGGCCCTGCGCCGTCAGCGCGTTGCCGCCGCCGCTGCGGCAGCCCCGGCGCCGCTGCAGCGCCCGCAGATCGCCACGGCCGTGGAGGGCGCCAAATGACCCTGCTCGCCGCTGAATCCGCCTCGGGCGCATTGTCGACCGTGCTGATGGTGCTGCTGTCGTCGGCGATTACCGAGAACATCCTGCTGACGCGCTTTCTGGGCATGTGCCCGTTCCTGTCGATCAGCAAGCAGCTCAAGAGCGCCGCGGGGATGGGGCTGGCCGTCATCGTCGTGCTGACGGGCACGTGCGTGATCAACTACCTGCTGTACGTCTACGTGCTGGCGCCGCTGGCCGACCGCGGCGTGCCGGCAGAGAGCCTCAAGCTCATCATGTTCATCATCACCATCGCGGGCTTCGTGCAGTTGATGGAGATGGTCATCGAGCGCCTGAGCCTCAAGCTGTACTACGCCCTGGGCATCTTCCTGCCGCTGATCACGGTCAACTGCGCCATCCTGGGCGCCTCGCTGTTCATGGTCAACAACGTCCAGAGCAAGGGCTTTGGGCTGCTGTCGGTGACGGCGTACGGCCTGGGCGCCGGCGGCGGGTGGGCGCTGGCGATTCTCCTGATGGCCGGGATCCGCCTGAGGCTTCAGTCGGCCAAGATCTCGCCGGCTTTGGAAGGGCCCGCCATCACGCTGATCATCGCCGGCATCATGGCGCTGGCGTTCGTGGGCCTGCAGGGAATGATCCGGTTGTAACGTCGAGATTGAGCCGCAGAGGTCGCTGAGGACGCTGAGGATGTAAAAGATAAACGCCTCTTTCCTCAGCGTCCTCTGCGACCTCAGCGGCTAGATTGATCCTGGACCCAATCGCAATGAATGCAGTGATGATAGTCTTGGTTGCCGGTGCGGCGGTCGCCGCCCTCAGCGCCGTCCTGGCGGCGGTGCTGGTGCTGGCTGAGCGCTTCCTGTGCAACTACGGGCGCTGCACCATCGACATCAATTCCGGCAAGCGCCGCCTGGAGGTGGCCGGCGGACAGACCCTGCTGGCGGCGCTGAAAGAGGAAGGCATCTTCGTGCCCTCGGCCTGCGGCGGACGCGGCACGTGCTCGTACTGCAAGATCAAGATCACCTCCGGCGGCGGACCGGTTGGCCCGACGGAGATGCCGCTGCTGACAGCCGCCGAGGTCGCCGCCAATGTGCGGATCAGTTGCCAGGTGAAGCTCCGCGGCGACGCGGCGATCGAGATCCCGCCCGAGCTGTTTTCGATCCGCCAGTACACCGGCGTCGTCGAGCGCATCGTCGACCGCACGTACGACATCAAGGAGCTTCGCATCGCCCTGGTCGACCCGCCGACGATCGACTTCACGGCGGGGCAGTACATCCAGCTCGAGGTGCCCGCCTACGAGGGCAGCCCCGAGCCGGTGTACCGCGCGTACAGCATGTCCAACCCGCCCAGCGACAACCGCCACGTCGAGACGATCATCCGCCGCGTGCCCGGCGGGATCTGCACCACGTGGGTCTTCGACCGTCTCAAGGTCGGCGACACGGTGCGGTTCAACGGCCCGCACGGGCACTTCCGCCTCAGCGACACCAGCCGCGAGATGGTCTGGATCGCCGGCGGATCGGGCATGGCCCCGTTCTGGGCCATGGTGCGATACATGAAAGAGCACAACATCCGCCGCAAGTGCACGTACTTCTTCGGCGCCGTCGCCAAACGCGACCTCTTCGCCGTCGAGGAGCTCAAGGCCCTCGAAAGCGAACTGGATAACTTCACGTTCGTGCCCGCCCTGTCCGGTCCGGCGGCCGCCGACAACTGGAGCGGCGAGAAGGGCCTGATTACCGACGTCGTCGACCGCCACGTGGCCGACGGCAGCGACCTGGAAGTCTATCTCTGCGGCAGCCCGGGAATGATCGACGCGGCCGCCGGAGTCCTGGCCAAGAAGAACGTCACCAAGGACCGGATGTTCTACGACAAGTTCGCGTGAGGCTCCCCATGAAACAGACGATCGCCGATCAGAAGGTGCTGGAGCGGATGGCCGCCGGCGCGCTGTGCCGCGACGGGTTCCTCGGCAACGACCCGCGAGAGCTCAGCGACATCATCGCCGCCGACACCGCCGCCGTCGAGGCCGCCGGCCTCTCGCACGCCGACGTGGCCGCTGCGCTGTCAGAGGCGATGGCCCGCGCCGCCGCGGGGTTCGGCAATCTCGTGCCGATCCGCACGCACCTGGCGGCGACGTACATCGAGGCCATGGGACGCATCCCCAGCCCCTGGCCGGGCGAGGGCGTCTTCCGAAAGGGCGAGCTGCAGGTTGCCGACCAAGCCAGCGGCCGCACGATCTTCGCCACGCCGCTGTCGATCCACCTCATCGCCGCGCACGGGTTCTACCAGGGACGCGGCAGCCGCTACCGCCTGGAACCGGCCGACGCTATCGCCTTGCTTGACATTGCCCCCGATCGGAAGTAATACAGGCACACCCCAAAGGAGAGAGACATGGACAAGTACATCTGTGACGCGTGCTCGTGGGTTTACGACCCTGCCGTGGGCGACCCCGGCGCCGGCATCGAACCCAACACGCCCTTCGCTGACCTGCCCGACGACTGGGTCTGCCCCGACTGCGGCGCCGGTAAGGATCAGTTCTCAAAGCTCTAACCCAACTTCCGCAGTTGGCGACGTAAGTGCTTTATTATCAAGGGCAGCGCCCTGAAAGTCTTCACTACATCGCTACGAAGCAGTCAGCGGCGGGGGCATGATCTTCATCCTCGACGGCAGGTT